>JAGFIQ010000108.1 GCA_024103495.1 Aridibacter famidurans | reverse complement strand
AGACCTGCGGCTGGTTGCGGAGGCACAGTTCGTCGAAGGCGGGCCTGTCGCCCGCCCTTCCGGAGGCGATCAGGTCGCTCTCGGGTTCGTTCTCGCGCATCTTCAACGGCCGGCTCATTCCGGATAAACCATACCACTAAACCTCCCAGAGCCTCAGGTTTCGCGTGCCCCTGAGAATGCCCTCCGAATCCTTCTTCAGCTCGATCACGTTCTTGAATCCGCCCTTCTTAGCGGAGTAGTTCCTGTCGCTGAGAAGCGGATCGTCCTTAAAGAAGATCGTGTCCGCCCAGTCCTCCTTTCGCTCGAGACCGGTGACGGTCATATGGACGTGAGCGGGGCCGCCGCGGTTGGGATAAGGCGAGGGCTTGATCGTGTAGAAGCCGAACTTGCCGTCTTCGCCGGTCAGCATCCAGCCTCTGTATCGGCCGTGGCGATGTTCGCCTTTCCTTCCATATAGGCCTTCGGTATCGGTGTGATAGAAGTAGATCAGGATGTCCCTCGCGGGGGTTTTGCCGTCCTGCTTGAAGACCGTTCCTTCGATCAGCATTCGTTCTCCCGCGTCGCCGTCCCGGTGCAGACGCGTCTTCCATCGCACGTCGTCGGGAACGTCGCGGGCCCCGCACCACTCGCAGTTCGGGTCCTGAACACCGTTCGCGCGAAGGATGTCGAGTTTGCTCTTCAGTACCGGACTCGCGGATGCGCCGAAGCTGCATCCATGGACCAAAGGCACCATCGCGGCACCAATCGCCGCGGTTCCCAGGAATTCCCGTCTGTTCTGGATCAGTTTCTTCATATATGTTTGCTCCTCTTGAAAAGTACGTCGATAATGTGACGGCGCAGGGGACCGATTTCTTCCATCCGGAGTGCGGCAATGCTTGAGACCGAGAGATTGAAGATACGAAGATTCGAAGATTCGGACGTCGACGGGGTGCACCTGATGCGGAGCGACCCGGAAGTTATGAGGTACATCCGCGAGACTCTGAAGGAAAGGAGCGAATCGGCGGAGTGGATGAGGAAGATCTCGGCCCGCTGGGACACGGACGGGATCGGCTACTGTGCGCTTGTAGAGAGATCGACCGGAGAATTCGCGGGCTGGTGCGGGCTCTGGCAGGTGCCGGAGACCGGCGAGATCGAGGTAGGGTACGCGATAGCCAGATCGAAATGGAAAATGGGTTACGCAACGGAGGCGGCTGAAGCAGTCGTCGGACACGGGTTCAGCTCGCTAGGGCTCGACCACATCGTCGCACTCGCGTATCCCGAGAATTCGGCGTCAATAAACGTGATGCAAAAACTGGGGATGACCTATGTAGAGACCGGGACTTTCTATGGGAAGCGGCTGGTCAAGTACTCGGTCAGATCCGACGAATGGAGGAACGGCTTTGCACGCCGTGAGAATGAACGGAACGCTGCTTCGAACTGAAAGACTGTCGATGCGGCCGTTCGAGGAAAGCGACCTGGAATGGCTGATCTCGCATCGCGCGAATGAGGACGTGGTCCAGTTTCTTGGAGGCCTTTTGAAGCAGACGCCGGAATTTGTCGAGAAGAGGATGCGATTCTATATGGAATGCTTTGAGGAATTCGGCTTCTCGATGTGCGTGACATCGCTCCTCGAGACCGACCGGCGGATCGGCGTGACAGGACTTCAGCCGCTCGAGAACACCGGGGAGATCGAGGTGGGTTACGCTTTTGACAAAGACCAGTGGGGCAAAGGCCTGGCGACGGAGTGCGGGATCGGATGGCTTCGTTACGGATTCAGCGTTGCGGGACTCGAGCGCATCGTCGCGGTCTGCGATCCGGAGAACACGGGCTCGCGCCGGGTGATGGAGAAGATCGGAATGTCGTACGAGGATACAGCGTTCAGTTACGGCTTTCCGGTGGTCCGCTACGGCGTCTCCAAGGCCGATTTCGTTGAGCAGTTCGGCTAGCCCCCGCGCCGGATTTTACCCAAAGCGGTCCGGTTGGGTTAAAATATCCGGGTGAAGCCAAACCCTCCAAAGCTCGCGATCGCGATCCTCGTCAGCCTCTACTTCTTCACGATCGTCCATAACCCTTTGATGGACGGGCTTTGGAACTTTCTGAATCTCGTCGATCTTCCCATCCACGAAACCGGTCACTTGATCTTCCGACTCTTGGGCGAGTTCATGATGATCGCTGGCGGATCACTTTTCCAGATAATCCTTCCGGCGGTGTTTGTGGGCTACTTCGTTCGGCAGGGACAGTACTTTTCTGCCTCGCTCGTGCTTTTCTGGGTCGGCCAGAGCATCCTGAACGTCTGGGTCTATGCCGACGACGCGGTCCGTATGCAGCTGGTGCTCACAAGCGGAATGACCGGCAGTGAGGGGAGTTTTCACGACTGGAACTATCTGCTGACGGAAACCGGTCTGATCGGCTATCACAAAGCGGTCTCGGGGCTTATCCGCGTGGCCGGCACGCTCACGATATTCGCCGCCGCGGGCCTTTCGATCTACTTTTCTTTTGAACCCGCCGAAGAGCCGGGTAATGCGATATGAAAGCGACATTGATCACAGGAGGTTCGAGCGGGATCGGCGAGGCGTTCGCCCGACGGCTGGCGGCGGATGGACACAACCTTGTGCTCGTCGCAAGGTCCGAAGACAAGCTGGCGGCGTTGTGCGACGAGCTTATGCTGGAGCACAAGATATCGGCGCACTATGTAGCAATCGACCTGAATGATTACCAGGCCGACCTTCGGCTTTTCAAGGAGACGGTAAATCACGACCTGGATATCAACTTTCTGATCAATAACGCGGGTTTCGGTTCGATGGGGTATTTTGCCGACCTGGATCTGAACCGGGAGCTCTCGATGATCTCGCTGAACGTGATGGTCCTTGTCGCATTGACGCACCGCTACCTTCGGCTGATGGTCGAAGAAGGCGAAGGCACGATCATCAACGTGTCGTCGGCGGCGAGCTTCCAGCCGCTTCCGTTTATGGCTACCTATGCGGCTTCAAAAGCGTTCGTTACGTCCTTCACGCAGGCGATCGCGGAAGAATACGGGCCGAAAGGGATAAGGATCCTGAATTTCTGCCCCGGAGCGACAGACACAGGATTCTTCGACGCCGCCGGAATGGAAGAGCCTGTGATGATCAAAGGCGTCGAGGAGCCGGAGGATGTTGTGGAAGCCGCTCTAAACGCGCTCGAGAAAGGAAAGACCTCGGTCATTTCAGGCTGGAAGAACTATCTTGTCGCGAAGGCCGCGCAGATCTCGCCGGACAAGATGGTCACGGCTTCGGTCGCAAAGGTGCTGAGGCCGAAGGTCGAATCGCAATCAAAGCCCGTCGACGATACCCCCGAAGAAGAAGAATAGGTTTCAGCTTTCCCCGGTCGGTACTCCTTCCGCGACCCTTATCACGCGAGCACCCGCGCCGAACTTCTCAACAAAGCTCTCCTTGGAGGTCGTGACGAACGTCTGCGTCTTTCCGTCGAGGTATTCCAGAAGTTTTCCGATCCGCCTGTAGTCCAGTTCGGCATCGATGTCGTCGATCAGGAACAGCGGATATTCGTTCTGTTGTTCGTGAAAGACGGATACCCCCGCCAGGAGCAGCGACAGCAACGCGCTTCTCTGTTGGCCCGAAGAGCCGTATTTCCGCATCTCGCGGCCGTCGAAATTGATCTCGAGGTCGTCCCTGTGAGGTCCGATCAGCGAGTAGCCGGAATAGATCTCCGCCTGCGTGCGAATGCTTAGGCGTTCGGCGATCAGAGATTCGTAGTCGTCAAGATCGCCTTTGCCCTCCAGTGAAGACACGTACCTGATCGAGAGTTCCTCGCGGTCAAAGAGCTTTCGCTCGAGGACCTCGTTCAGTCTCTCGACGAACCTGATCCTCGCCTTGTGGATGCGCGATGCGAGCGAGACAACCTGTTCGTTCCAGGGCGCCAGAAGAGCCGCGACCTTGTCGGCCGGCGTTTCGTCCTTCCTCGCATTCTGAAGAAGCTTGTTCTTCTGGCGGATCACCTTGTTGTAATCGCTCAGCGTTTGAACAAACGGCGGGAAGATCGAGACTATGCCGTCATCGAGAAAACGCCGGCGCGAATCGGGCGACCCGCGGACGATCTCGAGCTCGTCGGAGTTGAAAACGAATGCATACAGCTGACCCAGATAATTCTGAGCCGTTTCCTTCTTGCCGTTGACCGTAAGCGTTTTAGTGTTTCCTTCAAGGATGACCTGGATCGTTCGCACGATCTGACCGCTCTGGCGCACTTCCCCGCGGACGATCGCGGTGGTCGCGTCGAACCGGATCGCCTCCGAAAGCCTTGCCGTTCTGAATGACTTGGTGGTGGAAAGAAGGTGGATGGCTTCGAGCCAGTTCGTCTTTCCGTGGCCGTTATTTCCGCAGATGATGTTCAGGCCGTTCCCGCAGGAGAATCTTCCGTCCAGATTGCGAAAACCGTCAGCCGAAACCGACTCGAGGAGCATGGTTTATGGTACCATAACCCGGGTGCCTCGCCTTGAGCCCGAATCTGGAACACTCCCGACTATAGAAATCTGAGTTAATTAGGGTTGAACTACGTTCAACATACCTCATAATGTCTTCAGTCGGGAATTTTTCAATGCGATTCATATCACTCCTATCCTTAATACTGGTCCTGTCCGTTTTCGCCTTTGGTCAGCAAAAACCCGGGCAGACGGCCCAGAACTTCGTGGAAACAACGATCTCCGGTGAAAGCATCGAGCTTGAGAAGCTTCGAGGCAAGGTCGTGGTCCTTACCTTCTGGTCGACGCGGTGTGAGATCTGCGTCGCGGAGATCCCAAACCTGAACAAACTCGTCGACAAGTACGGGACCGAGGATGTCGTCTGGGTTGGCCTCGCCTGGCAGGACAAGGCAAAGCTGGAAGAGTTCTTCGTAAAGAAGCCATTCAAATTCAAGATCGTCGCGCAAAGTCTGGGGGTTCTTCTCAAGTACGCCGACCGCGATCCCCAGGGACGGCTGAACATGGGATTTCCATCGCACTTCATAGTGAGCCAGGACGGAACGGTCGTCTATAAAGCCAGCGGATGGGACAAGACCTCGAAGATCGATTCGACAGTGTCGAGGCTTTTGTCCGACAACGTTGCGAAGGTGGATTAGAAACGCGCGAATTTGTTCGTGAAAGACCCGGGCCGATCGGTCCGGGTTTCTTTTTTAAGAAATGAGCGATGAGAAATGAGTGATGGGTGATGAGTATTGAGGACTGAGGACTGAGGACTGAGGAAGAGTACCGGATGAAAATCGGACCGTGACATATAGCTCGCCCCGAAGGGGCGACGGATGATAGCCCGGGGCAAGCCGAAGGCGCAGCCCCGGGGAAGGCGACCATTTCGAGTTCGAGCCGCGTAGCGGCGACACGTGCGATCGGAACCCGGAGCGCAAGCGACGGGCATAGCTCAGGACTGAGGACTGAGGAAAAGTACCGGATGAAAATCGGACCGTGACATATAGATCGCCCCGAAGGGGCGACGGATGATAGTCTGGGGCGATCCGAATCTCGCTGAAACGGACCGACCGACTCGACAGAACGTACGCGGCGTCGCCCCTCCGGGGCTGGGGATATTGTTTTGACCGCGATCTCCGGGGTTTCGCCTTCGGCTCTACCCCGGGCTAACCTCCGTTGCCGCTCCGCGGCACAGACCCGCCTTACCAACGATCCGAATCTCTGTAGAAATGCCCCGTTAGACCCGACAGACTTGATAGACTCAATAGACTGAACAGACGGAACAGACTGAATAGACTCTCCCGCTTCCTGTGTTATGATTCCCTTTCCTCCCAACCCTTGCGGAGAGGTAGCATAATTGGTAATGCAGCGGTCTTGAAAACCGCCGCCCTTACGGGCTTGCAGGTTCGAGTCCTGTCCTCTCCGCCATTTTCTTTCCCGCCTTCAGATACCCTTAGAGTTTGTAATTTTTTCGTCACTGGACGTGTACGGCCGACAAATCCGTTGATTTGCCGGCGGGTTCTGTTATAAGTTAGTGCAAAATGAATGACCATTCATTCACTTGAGGGATCCTCACTTATGGCAGCATCCAGAACCGCAGACGTCTCCGCAAGATCAGGCACCGACAAGCGCGAAGCGATAATCCGCGCGGCGATCAGGGTCTTCGCACGAAAAGGCTACTTCAGCTCGAAGGTTTCCGACATCGCCGGCCAGGCGAAGATCGCCGACGGCACGGTCTACCTTTATTTCAAAAGCAAGGAAGAGATCCTGCACTCCATCTTCAACCGGATGATGGAAAGCTTCATTTCAGACGGAAAGAAGGAGATCGAGGGTATCGAAAGGGCGGATGAAAAGCTGCGGCGGATCTCCGAGCTGCACCTGGAGCGGCTTGGAGCCGACCGCGATCTCGCAATCGTGTTTCAGGTCCAGCTTCGCGGATCGATCAAATTCATGCGCGAGTTCTCGGCGGCCGGCTTCGCCGAATATCTGGACATCATCCGCAAGACCATCTCGGAAGGCCAGAAGCAGGGCATCTTCAGAAAGGACCTCAACCCGGTCGTTTGCTCGAAGATCCTGTTCGGAGCGCTCGATGAGATGGTCACAAACTGGATCCTTTCGAAAAAGAAGTTCGAGCTCGCTCCGGCCGCGGGGGAGGTCCTCGATGTTTTCTTCAACGGCGTCGCGCGAGCGTGAGAGAGAAAGATGATCACCGAAGTTAACGATCAGATCAGGCAGAAGGTAAACCGTGTTCCGCTTTTCCCGGACGAGCCGCAGACGCTTGCCGAGTTGTTCAGCTACGCGCTCGAGAAGCATTCAAGGACCGACGCGCTGAACTACAAGAAAGACGGCGAGTGGAAGAACATCCCCACTTCAAAATTGCTCGATCGCTCACGAAGAATTGCCTGCGGGCTCTACGACCTTGGGCTTTCGAAGGGCGACCGAGTCGCGATCCTCGCTCCGAATTCACCTGACTGGACGATCGCCGACGCGGCGTGCCAGATCTCAGGGATCATTGACGTTCCGATCTACACGACGCTTGCGCCATCTGCAGTGGAGTACATACTCAACGATTCCGGATCGCGTGTGCTTTTCCTGCAGGATGTTCCGGAGTTCGAAAGGCTGCGGGAAACCATATCCCGCTGCGGAGCCCTCGAGAAGGTGTTCCTGTTCGAAGGAACCGCTGAAGGCGCGATGGCGATAGCCGATCTGGAGAAGCTCGGAAAGGAATCCCTTGAAGAAGATCCCGGCCGCCTGGAATCGGTCTCGAAAGAGATCGGCAAGGACGACATCGCCACGCTGATCTACACAAGCGGCACCACCGGCGAACCTAAAGGGGTGATGTTGTCGCACGAAAACCTGCTTTCGAACGTAATCGACGCCGGCGAGAAGTACAGTTTCACGGAAAGCGACGTCCCATTGTCGGTCCTCCCGCTTTCGCACGTTTTCGAGAGGACGGGGATGTATCTCTACATCTTCAACGGAATGGCCGTGCACTACGCCGAGTCGATCGAAAAGGTCCCTGACAATCTCCGGGAGGTCCGGCCGACGATGTTCGTCGGCGTGCCCAGGATCTTCGAGAGAGTGTATGCGAAAGCGAAGATGCAGGCCGCCGAGAAAAGCCCTCTGAAGGAAAAGATCTTCGACTGGGCGATCGATACGGCAAAGGAATTCGCACTGAAGACGGAACGCGGCGAAACGGTCCCCAGGATGCTTGGGGTAAAACACGCGATCGCGGACAAGCTGGTCTATTCGAAGTTCCGGGAGTTCTTCGGCGGCCGCCTGCGTTTCTGCATCACCGGAGGCGCTGCGCTTTCGGACACGATCTTCCTTATCTTCACAGGATCCGGTGTCCCCATACTTCAGGGATACGGGTTGACCGAAACCTCGCCCGTGATCTCGTCGAACAATCCCATCGACGTACGGCTCGGAACGGTCGGCAAACCGATACGGAACGTGTCAGTGCGCATTGCCGAAGACGGCGAGATCGAAGCGGTCGGGCCCAACGTAATGATCGGCTACTTCAACAAGCCGGAAGCGACCCGCGAGGCGTTCACCGAAGACGGATGGTTCAAGACCGGGGACATCGGCAGGATCGACGACGACGGCTTCCTGGTGATCACAGACCGAAAGAAGGAGCTCTTCAAGACTTCCGGAGGAAAGTACATCGCGCCTTCGCCGATCGAGCAGATGATCAAGGGGTCGAGATTCGTGAGCCAGGCGGTACTGATCGGGAGCGAACGAAAGTTCGCGTCGGCACTGATCGTTCCGGATTTCGAACAGCTTGCCAGTCACGGGCGTTCGAAGGGATGGCACGAAGAAGATCCGTCGAGTCTGTGCACACGCCGGGAGGTGGTCGAGTTTTTCTCGCGTCAGGTTGAAGAGCACACGATCGGATTGGCAAGGTATGAGACGGTAAAACGGATCGCGCTTCTCAGCGAAGAGCTGACCGTCGAAGGCGGCGAGTTGACCCCGACGCTGAAGATAAAACGCCGTATTGTCGACGAGAAGTATTCGGACGTGATCGAGAGGATCTACGAAGAAGCGGAGAAAGAGAATAGAGCCTGATCCCGAGAGCTGTTCCACTCGTCAGCGCCCGTCTGAATCAGGGGGCAGCTGGTCAGGCAGACCCTGAACTTCCCAAAAAGTAATGGCCGCCAATCGGGGCGGCCTTTCTTAAATGAACCTGGAAGTGATCTAGAGAAACACTCTCTGCGGCAATATGTTCGCAGCGTTTCTCGCGCTTCCGGTGACAAGTTCGAAGATCGTTTCGGCGACGCTCTTCTTCGTCTTGTCGACAACCACGATATCTTCCGGCGCCAGCATAACGTCCCTTTGATTTCCGGCCTCGATCTCCTTGAAGTTCACCGTGATGATCTCTCTTTCCCTGGAACCGGGCTTCAACCGGCGAATGACGATCTCCTTTTCTTTCGCCCTTTCCCGGAAGCCGCCCGCCTGGGCGATCGCTTCGCTCAGCGAAAGGCCGTTCTGAGTAATCCTGATCTCGCGGATCGCGCCGACCTCGCCGATCACGTAAACGGGCGGTGCCTTTTCAACGATGATAAGGTCGCCCGGGTAGATCCTGGGATTCGACTCAGGTTCGGCGGCCTGGATACTCCCGATCGTATAATTCCTCGATGGAACGTCGAGTCCCCCGGCCGCGTCGGCAAGCCAATCGTCTTTGGCGCCTTCATCCGCGCACAACGGGCTGCGGGTCCTGAACACCTTCACCGATCCACCGGCGGTCTCCAAATTCACCCCGCCCGCGAAAGCGAGCAATTCGATCAGCGTGGCAGGACGTCGTAGTTCGACTCGTGAAGCGTTCCGGACCTCTCCGTAAACCGTCACGGGTTCGGGTGTTCTCCGTTCGGTCACCTGAACGGAAACGATGGGATCCTTAAGGTACTTTTCGAGCTTTTTCTTTACATCCTCGCGGATGTCGTTTTCGGTACGGCATTTCGCCTGAATGGGATCGTCAACGAACGGGATCGAGAACTTGCCGGTTTCGTCGATGACGGCCGCGAAGTCGAATTCGGGTTCTCCGAGGACCTTACCCTGCAGTTTGTCGCCCGGGCCGACAAGATAGCCTTGCAGTTCCGGTTCGGGAACGCCCGCAATCGTCTGGGCGGCCACGCCGGCTGCGAATGCCAGCAAGAGTGTCAGGCAGAAGGTAGTATTTCTAATCATTTCTTATACTTGCCTCAAATAACGAGTAAGCGGAGAGCACCAAAAAGGATACCGTACAAGCGTTACCGATTCAAACAATTGTCAGCCGGTTGCAGGCCCGGTCGTACGGGCAGTCGCCTGTCTCCCGTCTCCTGTCTCACGCGGCACGCCTCCCGCGTGCGGGTCGTCGTCGGTCTCTTTCCCCAAGCTGCGTCTTTGGCTTGCCCGGGGCTAACTTCCGTCGCCCCTTCAGGACGGGAGCGTCTCCCGTCTCCCGTCTCCTGTCTCCGGTTTCCTGTCTCCTGTCTCACGCGGCACGCCTCCGGCGTACGGGTCGTCGTCGGTCTCTTTCCCCGGGCTGCGTCTTTGGCTTGCCCGGGGCTAACTTCCGTCGCCCCTTCAGGACGGGAGCGTCTCCCGTCTCCCGTCTCCTGTCTCCGGTCTCCTGTCTCCTTTCCCGCAACCGCAGCCCCGTTTTTTCAAGGAGTTACGGCCTTATTAAGTATTTGACACAGGTATCCCTGACGAGTACTTTCAAAGTTGCAGCCGTCCGTCTCACTGAGATGGCCAGGAATTGAAGTGGAAACAAAACTGGAAGACAGATACTGGTATCTACGCAGGCCCGTTCAGCTTATAGCGGATGTCGCTATTCTAAGCGGAGCTTTCTGGTTCGCGTATCTGCTCCGCTTTGATTTCAACATTCCGGGGCATTACCGGGCGTCCGCCATCAATCAGCTTCCGTTCGTTGTATTCATCCAGTTCGCATCGTTGTTCGCAGCGGGCGCCTATTCGATCATTTGGCGGTATGTGAGCCTCGAAGACATTAAGGCCTTTCTGAAGGCCGCCGTGATCTCCGGCACCATCCTGCTTGTCATCAGACTCGTCTTCGTCGCGGAAGAGGTGGCGGTGTGGCAGGTCCCGCTTTCGATCATCCTGATGACGACGATCTTCGGTTATTCGGGTTTGCTTGCACTTAGGGTCGTCCGCAGGTTCGTTTACGAGATCAGCGAAAAACGTGGGTTTTCGCTTGCGAAACGAAGGATCAAGCGAAAACCCGCGCTGATAATAGGTGCCGGAAGGATCGGAGCTGCACTGGCGAAGGATATGGTCGGCCGTGCCGATGCGGAGCTCGATATCCGGGGCTTTGTCGATGATGACCGCCGAAAGCAGGGCGGAAGCGTAAGCGGCATCAAGGTGCTGGGAAGCACGCAGGACCTCCCGAGGCTTGTCGACGAACTGCATATCGAAGAGGTCGTCCTCGCTATCGAAGAGGCGAAGGGTAAGGAGATCCGGCGGATCCTCAATATCTGCCGCACGATCCCGGTCAAAGCGCAGATCGTCCCCAGCCTGAACGAGATCGCGCACGGTCGCGTAAGTGTCAGCCGGATAAGGGATGTCCAGATCGAGGACCTTCTTGGGCGCGAACCCGTCAAGCTTGACGATGCGAACCTCTCTGAATTCCTGAACGGCAAGGTCGTGATGGTAACCGGTGCCGGAGGTTCGATCGGATCGGAACTCGTTAGACAGATCACGAGTTACGGTCCGAAGCAGATACTTCTTGTCGAGCGTTCGGAGTATTTTCTTTTCGAGATCGCCAGGGAGCTCGAGATCGATTTTCCGGACATTGCGGGAGTGCCTCTGCTCGCCGACATAGTCGACGAACCCCGAATGCGGGAGATCTTCACCGAGTACAAGCCGGAAGTGATCTTCCACGCCGCCGCACACAAGCACGTGCCTCTGATGGAAAGGAACGTGCTGGAAGCGGTCAAGAACAACGTTTTCGCAACAAGGCTTGTCGGCGGACTCGCAGGGGAGTTTGGCGTAAGGGACTTCGTGCTGATCTCGACCGATAAGGCGGTGAACCCGACTTCCGTGATGGGCGCCTCAAAGCGGATCGCGGAACTGGTGATCCAGTCGCTCAACAGTCTCTACGACACGAATTATGTCGCGGTCAGATTCGGGAATGTGCTTGGATCGGCAGGATCGGTGGTCCCGATCTTCAAGGAACAGATCGAGCGTGGCGGTCCCGTAACGGTCACCGACCGCGAGATGACGCGCTATTTTATGACGATCCCGGAGGCTTCGCAGCTTGTGCTTCAGGCGGGTGCGCTGTGCGACGGGGGAGAGATCTTTATCCTCGACATGGGTGAACCGGTCCGGATACTCGATCTCGCGGAGGATATGATCCGGCTCTCCGGCCTTGAACCGTACGAGGAGATCGACATCCGGTTCACGGGTATACGCGACGGCGAGAAACTCTTCGAGGAGCTCGAGATCAAAGGCGAAGACCTTCTCAAGACGCGCCATCCGAAGATCTACATAGGAAAACTCGCGACTTACACCGACCGCGAAGTTGAAGACCTTCTTTCCGAGCTAAGAAGCGCTGTCGTCGCCGGAAGCCCGGAGAAGATTCGCGAACTGATCAGTTCCAGCCTTCCCGAGGCGAGCATAGGGAACGGTCGGCCGGAAGAACAGGGACTTCTTAAGGAAGAGGACAGAACCTTCTTTCCCCGCACCAACGAGTTGGGCACTGCGGGAAATCAATGATCTAAATGGCTATCCTTGTCACCGGCGGCGCCGGGTACATCGGCAGTGTCACCGTCGAGGATCTGCGTGCGCGCGGAGAGGACGTGGTAGTCATCGACAACCTCGTTTACGGCCATCGCGGTGCCGTCGACGGCTCCGTGCCCTTTTACGAGGGCTCGATCGGGGACCGCGCACTTGTCGACCGGATAATCTCGGAGCACGAGATCGAAGGAGTGATGCACTTCTCGGCCTATGCTTACGTAGGCGAGTCGGTCCGCGAACCCGGAAAGTACTACCGGAACAACTTTATCGAAACCGCCGTGCTGCTTGAGGCTTTCATCGAAGCCGGCGTCGGGATGTTCATCTTGTCCTCGACCTGCGCTACATACGGCGAGCCTCAATACACGCCAATCGACGAGGACCACCCTCAGAATCCTTCCAACCCGTACGGATGGACCAAGCTGTTCGTCGAGAAGATGCTTGAGGCGTACGGCGTCTCACACGGGCTCAAGTACGTCGCGCTCAGATATTTCAATGCGGCGGGCGCGACGAAGAAACACGGTGAACATCACGAACCGGAAACTCACCTGATCCCGCTCGTGCTGGACGCGGCGGCGGGAAAACGCGACGCGATCTCGATATTCGGGACCGATTACCCGACTCGCGACGGAACGGCGGTACGCGATTACATTCACGTTTCGGATCTTGCAGACGCGCACATACTTTCGCTCGATCATTTGCGGGCGGGCGGAGGATCGGACGCCTTCAATCTCGGGAACGGGAACGGTTACACTGTGCGTGAGGTGATCGAGGCCGCCGGAACGGTGACGGGAAGAGAGATCCGGGTCGAAGAAACCGGCCGAAGGGAGGGGGATCCTTCGGAACTTGTTGCCGACGCTTCGAAAGCGCGAAAGGTGCTGGGATGGAAGCCCGAATTGCAGAGCATTGAGGAGATAATAGGATCGGCCTGGCGGTGGAGAACCGAGAACCCGGGCGGATATCCCGAGAATTCTGACGGTCCGGGGACGAAAGAATAGATGAAAGCTGTTTTGAAACTTTTCTCGGTATTGATGTTATCGGCCCTGATTGCCGGCATTGGCTGCGGCAGCCCGGAAACCTCGAACGCGCCCGAGGCGCCGGTGCCGGTAACGCGCGAAGACGGAACACAGATCTATCAGGCGAAGGGCGTCGTGCGCGGGATCGACAAGAACCAGAAGGAGATCGCGATCGAGCACGAAGAGATCCCGGGGCTTATGTCCGCGATGACGATGGATTTCAAGGTCAGCGATCCGGCGATGCTCGAAGACGTGGCTCCGGGGGACAAGATCGATTTCGAGCTCGAGCGTAAGGGATCGGACCTGACTGTGACAAAGATCATCGCGCAGGGAAAGGCCGCGCCTTCGGAAGGCGCCAGGATCTTCAAGAGCAACTGCGCCGAATGCCACGGCGAGAACGGCGGAGGCACCGACAAGGGAATATCGTTTCTGGAAGGCCACGCACTCGATCATCCGCGAGAGGATTTCATCGAGCAGGTCCGAAAGGGCGAGGGAGACAAGATGCCTTCATTCAGCGACAAGCTGACCGATGCCGAGATCGAGGCGGTTGTGACGTACGTGCGGGATGTGATCCAGAAGGATGCGAAGCGCGACGGCGCCGAATTGCACGACCACTGAGGCGCGTCGAAGTTCAAGCGGGACACGGATGAACACTGATCGAATAAGTGTACCTCGCTTAGGATTCGGGTTCCTCGCCTGATTTGCCTGCAGAAACGAGCGTGATCTGCCGATTCCCGATCTGTGTTAATCTGTGTCCTTTCTTCCGCTGAGGTAAAACATGACCACACCCGAATTTTCAAAAGGCAGAGTCTCAAAGCGAGCCGCGAGCTTCACCGAATCCGTCATCCGCGAGATGACCCGCGAGGCGACGAAGCACGGCGCCGTTAACCTTTCGCAGGGATTCCCGGACTTTGCCGCGCCCGAAGAGATCAAGAGGAAGGCGCAGGAGGCGATCGCCGAGGACTTTAACCAGTACGCGATAACCTGGGGAACCAAGGACTTTCGCGATGCGATAACAGAGAAGACGAAGTGGTTCCTTGGGCTGGACATCGATCCGGAGCGGGAAATAACCGTCACCTGCGGCTCGACCGAAGGCATGATCGCCGGAATGATGGCGGTGCTGGACGAGGGCGAGGAGGTCGTCGTTTTTGAGCCCTTTTACGAGAACTATGCCCCGGACGCGATCCTCTCGGGCGCGAAGCCCGTTCACGTTCCGCTCCGGTACACAGAAGACGGATGGCATTTCGACCGCGACGAACTGAGCGCGGCGTTCAATCCGCGAACGAAAGCGATAATCCTGTGCAATCCGAATAATCCGACGGGCAAGGTTTTTTCGCGCGAAGAGATGGAGTTCATCGCGGGGCTTTGCAGGGAATACGAGGTGCTTTGCTTCACAGACGAGATCTACGAGCACATCATCTTCGACGAAACCCAGAAACCCGAAAGCGAACGAAATCCTAGGCCTGAGCACATCTCGATGGCGCAGATCGAGGGAATGCGCGAGCGAACGGTGGTCGTGAACTCGCTCTCGAAGACCTACTCGGTGACCGGATGGCGCGTCGGTTACTGCATCGCGCCGCCGGACATAACGAACGCGATCCGTAAGGTCCACGATTTTCTGACCGTCGGCGCGGCTCATCCTCTTCAGAAGGCAGGCGCGTTCGCGCTCAGCCTGCCGGAGAGCTACTACGACGAGCTCCAGGCGGATTATCAGAAGAAACGCGACATCATCGTTCCGGTCTTACAGGATGTCGGATTCAAATGCGATTATCCGGAGGGCGCTTATTACGTGATGACCGACATCAGCGATTTCGGGTTCTCGAACGACGTCGAATTCACGATGCACCTGATTCGCGAGATCGGTGTTGCGGTCGTGCCGGGATCTTCCTTCTATCATTCGCCCGAGCTCGGACATCAGCAGGTAAGGTTCTGCTTCTGCAAAAAAGACGAGACGCTGGAAGCGGCGGCGGAGAGGCTGGCGTCGCTCAAGTAAAAGGTAAAAAGTAGAAAGGCAAAAAGCATCTTGATGGTACAGATCTAAATTTTCAAATGCCGTTTTCCTTTTCACTTTTGACTTTCTACTTTCTTCTTTTGCCTTTGTACTTTTGACTTTTTACTTCACCCGCCCCCCAATGCAACCCTCTTTCCGCGGTCGCGCACCATAAACACTTTGTCACATAAACTTGCCCCGCGGGGTTTCACTCTTACGGGGAGTTTCATTCCTAAAAACCAAACATCATTCTGGAGGTACTATGTTGCGCAAAGTATCCGCTTTTATTCTGCTTTCCGCGTTCCTGACCGTCGCGGCATTAGCCCAGGACAAACCGCCGAAGCCCGATGAGCCGAATCGTCTCGACCGTGTGTTCAGCATGGCGTTCGGGGGCGGCAGTTATCTTGGCGTCGAGATCAACGACGTCAGCAAATCGAACTACGCCGAGCTGGGCCTTTCAGAGGTTCGCGGCGTGAACATTACACGAGTAGTCGAAAACTCGCCTGCCGACAAGGCAGGTCTCAGAACCGGCGACGTGATCGTCGCTTTCGACGGTCAGTCGGTTACGAGCACACGCAAGCTGACCCGCATGATCTCGGAGGTCGCGCCCGACCACACGGTCGATGTCACCGTCGTTAGAGGCGGCAGCGAGATCCGGATTCCGGTCACGGTAGGCAAGCGCGAGATGCCCGGATTTTCGAACGGCACGTTCGTATTCCCGAGGCCGCCCGCTCCTCCGATGGCTCCGGGTGCGCCCGATGCTCCCGAACCTCCGCGTGCGTTCAGTTACACGATGCCCGATCTGGAGCCGCTTGAAGGGCTTGGCGAGAACTTCGTATGGGCTTTCGGACGCGGAAGGACGATCGGTATCGGCGTGTCTTCCCTGTCGAAACAGCTCGGCGACTACTTCGGGGTCGAGGAAGGCAAGGGCCTTCTCGTGACGAGCGTCGAGCCTGATTCGCCCGCTTCGCGAGCCGGTCTTCGTGCGGGCGACGTGATCGTCGAAGCCGACGGCAATGAGGTCAAGGGAATGCGCGATCTAACGAAAGCGCTGAATTCGAAGGAAGAAGGCGAAGTCACTTTGACGATCGTTCGCGACAAGAATCGGCGGACGATCTCCGTGACCCCTGAGAAAGGAAAAGGCGGCAGCTTCTACTTCGACGGAGATTCGCTTGAGAAGCTGAAGGTCGCTCCGAACTCGAGGATCCGCGTCGCACCTAGATCAGGCATTCGCGTCGGTCCTGCGATCGTCGGCTCCGGTTCGAGGGTAATCGAGTAGTTTTCTTTTGGTTCAGATATGAAAGGCCGTACGAACGGGCGGCCTTTCATATTTGCTGCGGTTCAGATCAGTTGCCCCCCGCTTTAGCCGGGGGGATACCGTCATCCTGAAAATAATCTCAGGGGCTTCAGCCCCGTAAGTGTCGGCTTATGCCGGCGAAATGATCTATTGGCCCGTGCGGTCCCCCCGCTGAAGCGGGGGGCAACTGATGGGGTCAGAAGAAGTCCCCGTTTTCGGACCGAATCGCGGCGATCTGCCTTGGCCTAGTTCGCGATCACTTCCCGATCGTGGACTTCCGAAGCTCGTCCGCTTCCTTGCTCACCTTCTCCGCCTCGTCCATATACTTCTTGAAGCCTTCTTCATTACTCTTGAAAGTGTCGCGGGCCAGCTTCAGAGTCGCCTGATCTTCGGTTCCGATCTTGTCGCGGAAAAGTTCCGCGGAGCTCTTCCGGTAGTCAAACGCCCGGATCTGAAGCTCCAGGCTCTCCTGTTTCAGGCTCAGATAGCGTTTCCAGGTGGGATTGATATCGAGTGTCTGCGCCTCCTCGATCTTCGAGAGGATGCTGTCGGCAAAAAGGTAGCCGTCGTTGATGGCGAGCGATAGTTCGTCTGCAAGCTCCTTCACGCGTTTCAGGTCGCCCGCCTTCAGGGCCTGCTCGAGCTCTCCGATCTTCGAATTGTTGTTCCGGTAGAGGACCTTGATGCTCTTGATGTTCTGGTTCGCGTCCTCGATAAGCTGGAACGCCTTCTGCCGCTCCGCCTCGGAACCGAGTTCCTGCCCCGTCCTGGAACGGTTCGACCCAAGGCCGCACGCAGATACGATCGCCATCGCGCTTACGGCGATCGCGAACAGAAGCATTCTCTTGACGGCGGCTTTTGTCACTGCGACCTCATTTTAGCAAACCGACGTCCGGATTGTTCTTTCGTTTCCAGATAAAGCCGTCGAGAACGTAGTGTGTGATCTGGGGAATGGCGAGAAGAGGCACCAGAAACGCTTTCAGAGGACCCAGGTCCCAGTTCGCGCCGAACATCCAGTTCCGTTCGTGCCAGACGCCCCGGTGCCAGAACAACTCTTCGACATAAGCCAGCAGCCAAAGCGTCGCGAGAAAGACCAGCCAGTTTCCTGTGATCGCCTTGTAAAACGACGTCGAGGTCTCGCGTCGGGCTCGTGCGTAGAACCAGATCAAGGCGAAGTAAGGAACTCCGTGGATTATCACGTTCGTCACCGTGAATGCGTAATCGGAATTGAGCGCGACGATCCCTACGTACCAGCACACGGCGGTCGTCGCCACGACAATATCCTTTCCCGGATTTACGTAACCTTTACTTACATACTGAAAGACAGACTTTCCGAAGTATGTGATCAGCGCCAGCGCCCAAAGGGGAAAGAGGACCGTTTCAACGAACGAAGGAAGCGATACGAAGTCGTTCTTGACGAACCACGCGAATTCGCGATCGCCGCTGGTCATCCAGAACGCTAGCGGGTAAACGGTGGCGAGATAGACCGCAGATGCGTCGATCCACCAGGTCCAGCGCGACTTTTCACGCGCTTTTGCCCTGTAGAGCGCGACCCATCCGTACTGCTGTCTTACAAAGTGAAACACCGCCAGATACGCGAGGATGCGCCAGAAGACCATCTCGCCTTCGGAATACAGCGCAACACCGACTATGTAGCCTATTACCGGCACCAGCGAATATAGCCATATCCTGCGTTTGTATTCTTCGGAATCGAAATAGACCCGGAAGGAAGTGGACCATACGTGCGCGACGTCGATCAGCAGGATGGCGGAGATCCAGGTCCAGTCGGGCGTGTCGCCGTCGAGTATCCCAAGCTGCCACCCGATCGCGAGAAGCGCGAGCGAGGCCAGCGCGCTCCCGAGGAAGACCGAGAGGTCTACCGGGCGCGAGAACAGCCAGGGGGTTCGTTG
The DNA here is from genome assembly GCA_024103495.1 of Aridibacter famidurans. Classification (GTDB taxonomy): domain Bacteria; phylum Acidobacteriota; class Blastocatellia; order Pyrinomonadales; family Pyrinomonadaceae; genus Aridibacter; species Aridibacter famidurans. The sequence goes on along the minus strand of JAGFIQ010000108.1, from coordinate 70,575 downwards.
TACGGTCGCATCCATAAGAGGAAGTAACAGGGATGAAGGGGGTTAAGGAGATTTCTGATGCCTGCTTATCAAGGTTCTGAGTTCTGAACAATAAAGTTCCCAGGCCGGTTTACCATCATCCAAAGCGGATTCCACAAATTGACGCTCAGGCTCAGACTCGATGAACTCGAGAATCTGCCTGGCAAACCCGACAACGGCAGTACACCAATCTGAAATGCTGGTTTCGACTATGGATCCCTCTTCGAACCTATGCACCGCACGCTCGTCAATAATGTCTATTTGCCAGTCGATACCGATGCCGCAACCAAACCAAAGCATCTTGCCATTATCGACAAAGGAAGGCATCGCACAATGAGGAATTAGCTGAGGTCCTTGCTCCGAGGGCGTGTGACCTTGCTCAATCGATCGCAAGAACAAGAGGGCACTCCCGCTAACAGTCCAGTCATCTTCCCCTCCATCGGAGATCACGTGACCATCGATCTCACGGGTAATCGCTCCGCGGACCAAAGTATCAAGCTCCGGCGGATCACAGGTCCAGTGAAGATTGCTGGCTTCCAACGTGATCACTTGATCCATAAGACGGAATCAACAGGGATGAACGGGTTTAAGTGGATTGCTCGTGCTTTTTGATCAGAGATCTTAGTTCTGTGCAATAGTTTTCGAAAGCGATCTCTTCATAAGGCAGATCTTTCGGTTCGTACTGCCTCTCCGGACTTGAATCGATGAATTCTAGGACAGCCGAGGCAAGATCTAGTACCGCCCGTGTCCATTCTTCAGCCGGGGTAACTATCGAGGTGCCATCGGAAAATAGATGGACGAATTCGCTTCGCGACCTCTTGATCTGCCAGTCGATGCCATAAGAACACGAAGTAAGCCAAAGCTGGTCATCGTTGTCCAGATCCGGCATCGCACAACACGGTATGAGTTGGGCGTAGTCCGCTTCACCGGTCGGATGATCCTGTTCAAGCGCTCGAAGGAATTGAATTGCACTTCCGCTTGGCGTCCAGTTGTCACTATCCGTTCTCTTGACGCTATCGGCGATCAGCCGGCCGTCGATCTCCAAAAAGACCGAACCGTGAACACAAGTGTCGAACTCAGGATCCGGCTCCAGCCAGTGTAGATTTCTTGCCTCTAGTTTGATCATGGATTTAGATACTACTAGAGCGCAAAAACGAAAGAGAAGGTCGGTTGAGAATTGATATTTAACAATTCGGAATCAGGTGTCGATGAATCTCATAAGAAGCGGCAAGTGCATAACCAGTACCTAGTTGAACCTCCAGATCGGAAGCAACAACTGTCCTTGTTCAATTCTTCATTCACCATTCTCCATTTTCAATTCGTCATTCTTCATCTTCCATCTCCTTCATTCCCTTCATCCCTGTTTCAAAACCTCTCCCGCCGCGCGGAGGCCGTGATGGAACGCCTCCTCGAAGATCGCTATCCCGCTGAGGTCCGAATGCGCGAAGTGTATGTTCCTGAACGGCTTCTGCGCCTTCTCGCGTTCGCCGCCCCATATAAAGCCGGTCCTGGGAGAGATCATCGCGTGGCCCCAGCGCATTATGTCGATCCTCTCGGTCGCCTCGCGTATGTTCTCGTGAGCGCGCTCGAGGTCGGTAAGGCATATGTCGGAGAGCTCTTTCCAGTCCAGCGATAACAGCTTCTGCATTCCGAGCCGCGTGTCCTCCTCCGCCATCGGATAATAATACGTCAGCACGGTCGGGCCGTAATCGATCCCCTTCTGGTGAGTCGCGGTCACATATCCGAGCGAAGGGCTGTCGTACAGCACGTTGTCCCACGAAAGAGGAAAATCGCGCTCGAATCGATTCTTTGGCCTCTCTTTCAGAAAGAGATTCGCTACGAACCAAGAATTGTGTTTGAACTCTGTTGCAACGAATGGCGGCGAATCGTTGAATCCCCTGATCAGGTAGCCTGCCGTGAACATCGGCGCCGAATAGATGACGTTCTTGGCCCGGATCCCGCGCGCCGTGTTTGTCTTCGTATCGATGTAAACCACCTCGGCGCCTTCTTCACCCGGAATTACCTCGGCGACTAGCGAAGATCCTTGCAGATTTTCCTTGATCCTCGAAACGAAGTGGTTGACGAAGCGGCCGTTACCCTCCGGAAAGGTGATGAACGACTGCGACTCTTCGCCGGCGGTGGGAACCCTCGAGCAGAAATAGAACAGGCCCGCCCAGGCGGATGTCTGACCAAGCGTAAGACCATAATCGTCACGACACGCGTAATCGCAATACCAGATCAGACGTTCCGAGTTAAACCCTTTGTTTCGAAGCCATTCTGCGAAAGATATCCTGTCCAGGGCGGTCGCTTCGGCATCGGTCGAGCAGGACGAAACCGGGACCGTGAAGGCTCTACGGCCTTCCGGATCGCGCCAGTTTATCCACTTCCCGACTTCCGCGTAGAAAGCGTTGTACTGCCGGAGGTCTTCTTCGGTCGCGCCCGCGTAAAGATAAAGGCCTTCATACCATCGGCCTTTGTGATAGATCCTCTCTTCGGGATCGCGAGTAAGGAACTGCTCCGGCACCACGATCTCGCCCGATGCGTCTCTCGACTCTACAAGGTTCATCTCGTCAAGAAGCTCGACAAGTTCAGTATTCTGCGCAAAGGGTACCGGTAGATAGTGTGCGCCCCAGGGGTAAGCGGTGAGATCCGAGCTGCCGGAAGCGGAGGTCCCGCCGGCGCGTTCTTCGAGCTCAAGAAGAAGGAAGTCGTTGAATCCCTTGCGTTTAAGGTTCCAGGCGGCGGACAGGCCGGCGATGCCTCCGCCGACGATGACCGTGTTTACATCCGACCACGAATCCGCGGATACTTCGAACTTTCGGCGATCGCGGAGGATATGGCCGACGTCGTGCGACGCTCCGACGATACGACCATCGATGGCATCGGTCCGCGAAGCGCTCTTACAGGCTGCAAGAGCGATGGGCAGCCCTAAAAACGCACGCAATATTTCCCTGCGAGTAAACATACAAGAAAGGAGGAAACAGGATTCACAGGGTATTCAAGGTAGGACCCGAGTTCTGGTATCGACGGGCCCTCCTTCATGTATGCATTTGCTGAACAAGTCTCTCCGGGTCCCCTGTTTATTGATAGAGTCGGTGGTAGTCGACTTTCGGCGTCCCAAAGTTGATCAGAAGAGCCGTCTTCATTCCCGTGGCTTTCAGATAATTTATGACCTGCGCCTTGTGTTCCGGGAGTATCTTTCCAAGTGCCTTCAGTTCCACAAGCACAACATCTTCCACTATAAGGTCCGCCACGAAGTTCCCGACATTGAATCCACGAAACGATACCTCGAGTCTTGCCTGAGATTGCGCGCGAATTCCTTTCTGGCCTAAAGCAATTAGCAGAGCGTTCTCATACACAGATTCGAGAAATCCGGCACCAAGCTCATTGCTTACTTCGAATGAACACTCGAGGATTTTCCCCGTTATCTCTTTATGGAGCATTCAACATTCATCCTTTTCCCTCAATTGGTTAATTCTGAACGTCCCAATGTCCACCTGAACAGAGCCAAAACAGCCGACCTCTTAGCGATAGTCAGCAACGTTACCTCACGTCCCCTACCTTGTCCATCCTGTCTATCTTGTTTCTTCCTTCCCTCTTCATCCTTGTTAATTCACCTGTCTTACTCAAAGCGCCGCCACTCAGCCTCGTAGTACCTCACAAGCGCCTGGTTATCCAGCCTGTTTATCTCGAGCTCGATGTCGGGCCGCGAAGTGTCCACAGGGAAGTCGAACATCCCCGCCATCGAGTCCTTGTCCAGAAATGCCAAGGTAATATCGGCGGGGATTTCCCCGGGTGTTTCGAACTCGCTCCCCTTCGCCAGGACGTATCCCCAGATCCCGAACGAGGGCACCGTCGTCTGGTACGGCTTCACATTAAATCCCGAGGCCTCGAGCGTTTCCACGATGCACCAGTAAGAGTTCCGGGCGTAAAGCGGCGAGGTGCTCTGAATGGCCACCGTCGAATCCGGCCGCAGCTTCGATCGCAGCATCTTGTAGAACCTCGTACTGTACAGTTTCCCGAGCGCGAAATTGTTGGGGTCCGGAAAGTCTATGATCGCTACGTCGAATCCGGAGGCGTCGGTCCGGTCGAGCCAGACATACGCGTCCGAATTCACGACAGTGACGCGCTTGTCCTTCAACGAGTTCTTGTTCAGCTCCGCAAGTACCGGCAGGTCGGTGGCCAGCGAGGTGATCGCGGGGTCGAGATCGACCAGCGTCACGTGTTCCACCGACGGATACTTTAGTACCTCGCGGACCGCGAGACCGTCGCCGCCGCCCAGGACCAGCACGCGCTTCGGATCGCCCTCGAAAGCGATCATCGCCGGATGGACGAGGGCCTCGTGGTAGCGATACTCGTCAAACGAGCTGAACTGCAAATTGCCGTTAAGAAAAAGCGAAAAGCCGGTCCTGCCGCGCGTGACGACTATCCTCTGGTACCGCGAGCTCTGGGCGTGGATGATCGTTTCCTGAAAAAGCGACTCTTCAGCGAGCACCGTCAGCGAATCCGCCTTGATCGCCCCGATGACAAGTAGCGTGATAACAAACACGCCCTTTATCCTTAGGAAGACGATCCGGCCGGGTCTCAGAAGCGGCGTCAAGAGCCAGGTTCCCCAAAGCCCCACGATCCCGTTCAGAATTCCGAAGACCAAAGAGGTCCTGACGAGCCCGAGCGTGGGGACAAGAAAGATCGGGAACAGGATCGATGCGACGAGGGCGCCTACATAATCGAGAGCAAGGACCCGCGCGACGAGCTCCTTGAAATCGAGTTCGTCCTTGAGGATCCGCATCAGCAGAGGGATCTCCAGGCCGACAAGCGCGCCGATCCCGAAGACCAGTCCGTAAAGAACGATGCTGAAGAAAGAGACGCTCGCGAACGCGAAGAAAAGAAGGGGCGCGGACACGCCGCCGAGGATCGCAACGGCGAGCTCGATGTCGATGAACCGTTCCGCGAGCTCGGTCTCGATAAAACGCGAAAGCCACGACCCGACGCCCATCGCGAACAGGTAGAGGCCGATGATGATCGAGAATTGTGTTACGGAGTCGCCGAGAACATAGCTCGCCAGCGTACCCGCGAGCAGCTCGTAGATGAGCCCGCAGGTAGCGACGACAAAGACATTGAGGAACAGAAGCGGGACACTGCGGTTCATCTGGGTGACGTAGAAAGCGGACCGGGGCGGATCTCAAACGCGCCCCGGTCTTCGTCTGTTCGGTTCGTTAACCGTGGATCGCTGCGGCGATGATCAAGGCTATCCCAAGCATCATCGCGCCGATGATGATACCGAGCGCGGTGTTCTGGTCCTCCTCGATCTCCTTGTGGACCGAATACGGCATCGCCTTGTCAAGAATGAAGAAGGAGATGGCGAAGAACACCAACCCGATCACCACGAAGATGAGCGTGGTGATCAGCGTTTCGTAAAGCTGGTCGAGCCTTACGACCAGAGCCGGCGCGCCGGCGTTAAGCAAGGTCATCAACATTATTTTCCTCCACGATAGCCTGTGTAAATGAAAGGCACTCCAAGGAACGAGCGGCTCTGACCCGCGTTCCAGAACTCCCAGCCCAGCCAGGCGGAAGTCGAGTACAGCAGGATCACACCGAGCGCGAATGCGTAGTAGATTTTTCTTAACATAAGGATCAGTCTGTCGGGTCTGTTAAGTCTATCGGGTCGATCGAGTCTGTCGAGTCTGTCGGGCGAGAATCCTGGCGGCCTTGCTTTCCCTTGAGTCAAGAATCCCGGCCTTCACTACATGAAGGACTCAATGGTCTCGACAGACCCGATAGACTCGACAGATTCGAGAGACTCGACAGACTCGATTTAACTCCCCGTCCCGAACATGCTCTCGCTCCAGCGCTTCGCCTCGAACGAGAACTTCCTGAACAAAGTGAACACCGGCACGATCGCGAGCACTACGAACGCGACCCAGAAGTTCACGCCGCGCGTTACGTTCTGCTCGACCTTCACGCGGATCGGCATCGGACGTGTCCAGTCCTTCCACGAGCCCTCGATCCTAAGTTCGTAAGTCCCGGCCGGCACGGCGGAGATCGTCGCGTCGTTCGTCTGGCCGCCTTCCGTCCAAGATTCGCCGCCCTCGACACCGAAGTAATACTCGACGGGAATTACCAACGCCTCGACCTCGTCGCTCGCGCCCTGGTTCTTTCTTATCAGGTCGATGTTCAGCTCCGTCCAGGAATTACTGACCGGAGCAGATGCCGTGACCCGGACATTCTTGTTCGCGTCCAGCTCGAAAGGCTGGCTCATCACCACTTGTCCCGCGTTGGCTCGCGGAAGAGGCTTCAGCAGGAATTCCTGGTTAAGAGGCGTATTGCCGAACCCGGTCAAAGGGATCATAAAGATCCCGATCACGACGAGGATCGCCAGCATAAGAAAGCCGTACTTGATCAGGCTGTTCGACTTGAACGGCTGGTTCGGGCCTACGTTCCAGGGCTTTCCGAGCCCCGACACTTCAAACGCCTTCTCGACATCTTTGCGCGTGATGTAAGTACCGAGAGTCCAGTTGACCTCTTTGTCGGTCTGTTCCTGCGAGAGCATGTACGGAGGCGAGATGAAGTCCGCCGCTTTCACGCGTTCCCCGACCTCTACAGCCCAGTAGAATTCGCCCTTCACGAATTCCACCGTCGCCGGGGTGTCCTGGAATATCCTGAACGAGCGGCCGTTGAACCTGACCGAAGGGCGCACGCCCGCGATCAACTGCGAAGTTTCAACGTCGGCGACGTTTACAGGCTCAGCAAAGTTCCAGTGGTTGTCTGAATGCACGAGCCATCGGAAGCCGATCTTCGGGTTGTAGAGAAGGTACTCATTCCAGAAATACCGTGTACCCTCGATGAGCACGCTTCGGGACATCATCCCGATCACCTCGAACTCGGCCCCGTCGTGAAACTGCCTGAATGATCCCTTGGCCCCGACCTCCAGAGCGAAAGCGAGCGGCGGCGTTTTCTTCTTAAGCGACTGAAGAAACTTAAGGTTTCCGCGATCAATATCTAGCAGTGAGCTGCAGAAAGGGCACGTGACTCGCTCCGATTTGTCCGGCGCTTTGAGCTCGAGCGCGCCTCCGCAGTTCGGGCAGCTCATTCCCTCGGCCGCAACCTCGGGTGCTTCGCGCTCGGCGGATCGCTTGTCGGCAAGGCCTATGTCAGAGAGCGAGACTTCCTTGCCGTAGAAAAGATAAGGAGGCGAGGTGCTGTAATCGATGGTGGCGAAGACGCCGTTCGTGCCGCTCAGGTCGGCAAAGTTTGACTGCTCGCCTGGCACTAGTTTATAGGGGATCTCGCCTTCGGCCGCGACGTAACTTGAAGTGCCTTTCTCCGCGACGACAAGCCGTTCTTCTATCCCCAGGCCGGACACTGTCTGTCCGAGCGCGAGTTGTTCGAACGACGGAACGCTCGCGCCTTCGGGCAGCGATTTGTAAAAGGTCAGATAGAATTTGCCCTGTGCTTCGGCGAGCCAGCCGACCCATCCGTTCGAAAAGGTCGCGTACCATTCGTCCCAAAAGCCGCCCATCGAGTGCTTGATCTGGGCACGGCCCGTCAGCTCGAACATGTGACCGTTCCATTCGCCCCGAAGCCCCATCTTCAAAGGCGACCGCGACTGCATCACGTCCGCTATCTTCCCGAGATCTTCGACCGCCTTGTCTGTGCGGGCTACTGCCGATTTGCAGAACGGGCAGATGACGACGACGGACGATCCCGATTTGAACTCTATCGGGCCGGCGCAGGATGGGCAGTTGGTTTTGAGCACGCTCACGCCGCACCCCCCGCGGTTCCGGCCGCTTCCTCGAATCCCCGCTCGATCCTGGTCACCCGCACCCGCGCCGCTCCCAGTATTTCGCCAAGCCGCGCTTCCCAGTCCCATTCGGGTCTTCGTCGGCAGCAGTACAGATTGAACGTCGCGATCCCGTGCTCGGGATACGTGTGACACGCGAGGTGTGATTCCGTAAGCCCGACGAGTCCGGTCACGCCGCCTTCGCCGGGAAATTTGTGCCAGAAAGCGTCGCCGATCGGGATCAGGCCCAGGTCGGAAACGACCGCGCTGAAAACTTCGCGCAGGACAGAGACCTCGCGCAGAAGATCGGGCCCGCAGCCTTCAGCTTCTACAAGCCACTCTGTTCCGACTACCACGGAAGAATTCATCGGGAATGCACCTTTTGGGATTGTTTGAGTAAGGTCTTGCCAACCTTTACAGTAAGGAAACGATCTGTCGAGATCCCTGAAGTTTATCGATGAGAACTATAACCAAATTCAGTTCGTTTGTCATCGTCGCCTGCCTGGCGATGGTCTCTTTGTCCGGCTGCTCGGTTATTGACCATCTGACCCGCGGCCGATCCACACCCGACCCTGCCCTTGTGTCGAAAGATTTTGCCGAACCGGAGGTAGTCGCCCGCATCGATTCGGCGTTGATCGACGAAAGCAGCGGCCTAACGGCGTCGAGGTGCAAACCGGAAGTCTTCTGGACGCACAACGATTCGGGAGGCGGGCCTTACGTATACGCGTTCGACTTGAAAGGCGCCTTGCTCGGCATATGGAAAGTAGAAGGAGCAAAGAACCGCGACTGGGAGGACATTGCGACGGCAAAGGAAGCGGACGGGAAATGTTACCTGTACATTGGCGACATTGGCGACAACGAACAGGATCGCGATTCGGTGATCATCTACAGGATCGAAGAGCCGGACACTTCCGCGGGCTCGGTGCCTCGAGACAGAGAGGATGCCGCCCGAACCGCCCAGGCTTTGGAGATCGTCATCACTTATCCCGACGGCAAATGGAATGCGGAAACGCTTATGGTCCATCCGTCGACACTGGATCTTTACGTCGTGTCGAAGGAGAAATCTGCGGAGGCAAGGGTCTTCCGCGTCAGAGGGGCGGTCTGGAAGAACGCGGGAAAGACGAAGATAAAAAGCGAGTCCGTCGGCAAACTGACGATGCCCACCTTTTTGGGCGGGTTCCTGACCGGCGGCGAGATCTCTCCTGACGGAAGTCGGGTCGTGTTGTGCGACTACGTGGGCGCGTACGAACTCTCGCTTCCGAAAGATGAGAAGGAATTCGATTCGGTCTGGAAGGGCACGCCGAAGATCATCGAGACCGGGCCTCGCGAACAGGGAGAATCCGTGGCATATTCTTCTGACGGCTCGGCGCTTTTTCTGACGAGCGAGAAGGTGCCTATGCCTTTGATAAGCATCAAGAGGAAATGACGGAAACAGATATGGCGAGACATCTTTCGGCGGAAGAACTCGAGGCCGGACTGGGATTGATCCGGACTTCGGCAAAGGATGGCGGGGTTCTGGAAATGATAGTAAGAAGACCGTTCGAGGACGCGCGGGAAGAACTTGAGGAAGGAGACCTAAGCCTCGAGTTGGGACTCGTCGGCGACAATTGGAAGACGCGCGGCAGCTCGAGGACCGACGACGGCTTCGGTCACCCGGACATGCAGTTGAACGTGATGAACTCGCGGGCGATCGCCCTGATCGCCGGGACGCGAGACCGCTGGAAACTGGCTGGCGACCAGCTTTACGTCGACCTCGATCTGAGCGACGAGAACCTCTCTCCCGGATCAAGGCTTTCCATCGGTGAATCGGTGATCGAGATAACACCGATTCCTCACAACGGCTGCCGAAAGTTCGCCGACCGTTTCGGAGTTGAAGCGGTCAAATTCGTGAACTCCGCCGAAGGGAAGCGGCTTCACCTCCGCGGCTTGAACGCGAAAGTGATAGTCCCGGGAAAGATCAGGGTTTCCGACGTAGTTTCGAAGGTTTGATCTATGGGCCGAGTAACCGAATCCCGGAACGCCGTTGATACCTCCGCCCGGGAATCCCGGCCGCTTCGCGTCGCTCTGGTTTCAACCGAAGCCGGATGGTACGGAGGCGAAAGGCAGGCTATCCTCCTGGCGAAGAGCCTTCTCAAGAAAGGGCATTCGTGCACTGCATTCGTAAGGAAAGGCGGGCCGCTTGCCCGGCGCCTGGAGAAGTCGGGCGTTACGGTAGTGGCGTTCAGGGGCCGCGGACGAGATCCGCTGTCTCTGATGACCATCCGTAGGGAACTGAAGCGATTCGATCCCGACATAATTCAATTCAACGACGGACAGGCGATGAATTCGGGACTGCTTGCCAGTCTCGGCCTGCCCGCGGTGAAGATCGCCGCGCGCAGGGTCGAATTCGCGATCCGCTCGGTTTCGCGTTACAAACACGGCGTCGATCTGGTCCTTTGTGTTTCAGAGGCGATCAAAGAGATCTGCATCGACTCCGGCGTCCCCGAATCAAAGTTGCGCGTTGTCGCGGAGGGAGTCGATCCGGGACGTATGGAACAAGGGAACCGCGATGCCGGTCGCGCGTCGCTTTTGGTCGGCGAAGATGTGCCGCTCCTCCTGACCGTCGCAAGGATCTCACATTACAAGGGCCACGAGTTCCTGGTCCGGGCAATGAAAAAGGTCGTCGCCCGGCGACCGGACGTGGTTCTCGCTTTGGCGGGCGAGGGCGATCTCACTGAACTTGTTAGGCGGCAAGTGTCTGACCTCGGCCTTTCGGAGCACACCCGTTTCCTCGGATTCCGGAGCGACGTTCCCGACCTGATGAAAGCCGCCGACGTTTTCATCCTTCCGTCCGTTATGGAGGGCTTGGGAACGAGTGTGATCGACGCTATGTTCGCCGGAACGCCGATCGTGACGACCGAAGCCGGAGGGATCCCGGAGCTTGTCAGGCGCAGGGAAGGAGATGACGGTCCGTGCGCGTGGCTTGTACCGCCCGCCGATCCGGATAGCCTTTCGGAGGCGATCGTGGAAGCATTGGCAGATAAAGAGGAGCGTGTGAAACGCTCGGTTCGGGCGCTCGAAAGGGCGAACAGGGAATTCACAGCTGAGGCGATGGCGGAACGAACGCTCGAGGCATACAGGGAAGCGGTTGCGGACCGCCGATAGGCAGGACCGAAGACTTGTGGGCGGGTCATGCCTGCGACGCTGAATCTTGTAATTCCGGTGCCTCGTGAATTTGTGGACCGGGGCTGTCTTAAAAGTACTCTTAGGGACTTTTCGGTCTTATCTGAGTCGTCTATCGTCGGAGATTGACCATCAGTTGCCCCCCGCCTCTGCGGGGGGACCGAAAGGGCCAATCGATTATTTCGCCGGCTTCAGCCGGCTCTCTCGGGGCTAAAGCCCCAAAATACACCGTTCCGCAGCATCACCCCCAGCTGAAGCGGGGGGCAACTGATGATTTCTCAGAACCCGCCGGGTGAATTTCTCGAGCCTTGACGAAAGAAGAGACTGCCTTTTGAGACAGCCCCGACACATCCCCGGCTATCTCGCATCCCTCTCACGTAACTCACCCGGTGCTTTTCCAACTTCGGTTATCGAACCGGGGAAACCGAACACCTGATCATCCGTTCAGGCCGATCCTATGAGATACGATTCGAAAGAGGCGTTTCTTGCTGATGTAACTGAAGAGCACGATTCGTTCTGTACCAAGATCAACAGTATCGATCCTGCTCGCTGGGAGGAACCCGATGTCTGGGGAGACGGCTGGAACCTTAAGGACCTTGTCGCTCATCTTGCCGAGTGGCAGAGGATGTTCCTCGGATGGCATAAGACGGGAATTGAGGGCAGGAAACCGGAGATGCCAGCGCCAGGCTTTAAGTGGAACGAGACTCCTCGTTTGAACAGGGCAATTCGCGAGAAACATGCGCCGAAGCCGAGGCAGGCGGTGATCGAGGACTTCGATGCTGGATACAAAGAGATCCTCGCACTGCTGGAAGACCTGTCACCGGCAGAACTGCTTGAACCCGGCCACTTCGAATGGACGGGAAAATATCCCCTGACCACATATCTCGGACCCAACACCGCTAGTCACTTTCGCTTTGCGAACAAGGTAGTCGATCGGTGGCTCTGCCGGAGCTGAACTAAGGCGATCAGTTTTTGACCCCACATCTCCGAAGATCCGACAGTACACGATCTGAAAACCGGCATCGGACAGTCTTGTTCCATACAGAATTTCCGGGCGAATGCCGTTATCTTAAAGCTTTTGGAGGAAATCAATGCCGGAAATTCTTGTTCTTTATTACAGCATGTACGGGCACACTGAAACGATGGCGGAGGCCGTGGCGGAAGGATGCCGAAAGGTCGACGGAGCGAACGTGACCATCAAGCGGGTCGAGGAGCTCGTTCCCGATGATGTGCTTGAAGATTCAGGTGCGAAGACCGATCAGGACGCGCCGGTTGCGTCTGTCGAAGAACTCTCGGATTACGATGCCATTATCTTCGGATCGCCGACGAGATACGGAAACATGTGCGCGCAGATGCGGAACTTTCTGGACAAGACGGGCAAGCACTGGTTGAACGGAACGCTGATCGGGAAGGTCGGAAGCGTCTTCACATCAACCGCAACGCAGCACGGCGGACAAGAAACGACGATCACTTCATTCCATTCCACACTTCTACACCTTGGATTTGTTATCGTCGGCGTGCCCTATTCCTGCGAGGGGCTGACGAACATGGACGAGATCACGGGCGGAAGCCCCTACGGCGCGGGAACTCTGGCCGGGAGCGACGGAAGCCGACAGCCTTCGGAAAACGAGCTCGAGATCGCGAGATTCCAGGGCGAGCACGTGGCGAATATCGGGAAGAAGCTCGCGGGTTAACAACGATATTGATTGCGCCCGGATACTGTGCGACTAGTAGATCCAGAAGTAGAAGTGTACCTGTTTGAAAACAGACTGAGGCTCGCCTCCATACTGCTCCGGTTCGAACTGGATTTTCTTCGCTGCCTTGATCGCTTCCTCTGTAAGACCGTAAGGGAGTGATCTCAAGATCTGTATGTATCCGATCTTTCCGTCTTTTCTGAACTCGACCATCAGGACAACAGAACCGCTAACGCCCCGTGCTCTCGCCCTGTCTGTGTAAGACGGAGCAGGCTTGGACTTCACGACGAGTTCGGTCAATCCCTCCTTTTGTGCGGGTTCGTACTTTTCCAATCCGGCCCGTGCCAGCAGATATCTTTCTGAACTCTGCAGGACCCTCATACGATTGCGGACCTCCGAAGACTCGGGTTCCGGACATTGCTTAAGGCAATTCTCAAGAGCAGCGCGCGAAGATGACAACATCCGTCGAAGTTCGCCCGGATCGATCTCCTCAGGTTCTAACATAGAGAACAGCCGAATCGTCGCGTCCATTTTCAGTATCGGAGCAGCAGCAAGGGCCGAATCCAGGGAGATTGCCTCCTCTGCATCCTTTATCGCGTTTTTGTAGTCGCCTCTTCCGACTCTTGCCATGCCCCGGTAAAAATATGAGTTAGCACTCGGAGCGATCGTAATTACACGATCAAACTCCTCTTCTGCGTCTTCGTGTTCACCGATCGACAGATAGAAGATCGCCAGATTTCCCACATAGTCGACGTTTCCCGGAGCATGCTTGATCGCGTTCTTGAATGCCTTACGCGCATCCTTAGGAGCGTCGGTCTTCATATAATTGAGTCCGAGCAAGTTCCATAACTCAGGGTTCTTCTTGTCGGCCTTTAACTGCACTTTGAGAGCTGCGATCGATTCTTCGAATTTCCCCTCCCGGTAAAGAAGTGAGGCGTTCTGAATGTCAGTCTGCGAAAGCGCAGATGTCCAGGCGAATGCGATCGCTAGAACAAGTAGAGTCAATGATGCTAAGAATCGATTCATCGGATCGAGGACATTCTAGCCGAAACCCTCGGGTCAGGTGAAGGACTTTTCCGTTTGTGTTTGGTGATTGGCCGACAAATAATCCAATAGGCGCCGGCCCAAGAAATAGCGCGAAATCGGCTCGCACGCGAGTCGCGCAGCGACGACACGTCTGTAGAACCGCGGAATGAAAAGTATGCCGGAGTCCCATCGGTACGACACGTTTGTAGAACCGCAGAACGAGACGATCCGGCGTGCCATAGGCACGACACGTCTGTAGAACCGCAGAGCAAATCGAGGTACTTAGCGCCGTAGGAACAGCACCAAAAATCAAAAAAACGGCGCCCTTCGACGCCGCTTTTTTATTTTCTACTTTTTACCCTTTACCTGTCAGAACGCTCCGTGGCATTTCTTGAACTTCTTCCCGGAGCCGCAGTGGCAGGGGTCGTTCGGACCCATTTTCGGTGTGTCGCGGACGAACGGCGTATGTTTCAATGCCTCTTCGCCGGCCGATTGAACACCTTCGTACGCGCCCGTGAATGCCATACCCGCCGCCTGGCGTTTCGCCCTCTGGCGTTCGAGCCTTTCGAGCCTTTCCATCTCTTCCTGCTCGTCGCGCTGGACGATCTCGAGATTGAAAAGCGAGCGGATCGTGTTCGTATCGATTCGATCGAGCATGTCCTGGAACATGTCAAAGCTCTGTTTCTTGTATTCGACAAGCGGGTCCTTCTGACCGTAACCGACCAGGCCGATGCCCTGTTTCAGATGGTCGATCGAAAGCAGATGGTCCTTCCACTGAGAATCGATGATGTTCAGCATGATGTACCGCTCATATGCCCTGAGCGATTCGGCGCCCGCCATCTTCTCTTTCTCGGAGTAACTCGCCTGGGCCTTCTCCCAGATCGCCGCCTGGATGTCGTCGGGATTCATCACAGCAAAATCGACGTTCGCATCCGCCGCGGGATCGATAGCGTAGATGTTCTCGATCTCGGCAGCATACGTGTCGATGTCCCAGTCCTCCGGAGACACCTCTGTGTTAAGGAAATAGCCCGTCAGATCCGACAGAAGGTCCCAGGCGACCCCGCTCTCGCCGAGCAGGTACTCGCGGTGTTCCGGCTCGAACATAAGCTGGCGCCGGAGGCCGTATATGGTCTCGCGCTGTTTGTTCATCACGTCGTCATACTTCAGGACGTGCTTACGCGTTTCGAAGTTACGCGCCTCGACAGCCTTTTGCGCACGCTCGATCTGTTTCGAGACCGTCTTCGATTCGATCGCGACGCCTTCTTCCATTCCGAGCCAGCTCATCATCGAGCGGACCTTGTCGCCTGCGAAGATGCGCATCAGATCGTCCTCAAGCGAGAGGAAGAACCTCGAGCAGCCGGGGTCGCCCTGGCGTCCGGATCGGCCTCGCAGCTGATTGTCGATCCTTCGCGACTCGTGCCGTTCGGTCGCGAGAATGTATAGTCCACCCGCTTCGATCACCTGTTCGTGCTCTGCCTCGACGACACGCTTCGCCTTCTCGAATTCGACCTTGAACTTCTCTTCGGAGGCTTCGTCCGGATTTATCTCCTGTCGTTTGAGGTAATCCTTCGCAAGTTCCTCCGGATTACCTCCGAGGATGATGTCGGTTCCGCGGCCGGCCATGTTGGTCGCGATCGTGACCGCGCCTTTTCGGCCGGCCTGCGCTACGATCTCCGCCTCGCGGGCGTGGTACTTGGCGTTAAGAACATTGTGCGGAATCCGCTCTTTTGTGAGGCGGTCCGCGATAAGCTCCGAATTCTCGACCGATACCGTACCGACCAGAACCGGCTGCCCGCGTTCGTGGCAGCGTTTGATCTCATCGACGACCGCGGTCCACTTTTCGGGAAGCGTGCGGTAGATTATGTCCGGGTTGTCTTTGCGGACCATCGGCCGGTTGGTCGGGATCACGATCACGCTCAGGCCGTAGGTCGTCTGGAACTCTTCCGCTTCCGTTTCCGCCGTACCGGTCATGCCGGAAAGCTTCTCGTACATTCGGAAGTAGTTCTGCAGGGTGATCGTCGCCAGCGTTTGGTTCTCGCGCTCGATCGTCACGCCTTCCTTGGCCTCGACCGCCTGGTGGAGGCCGTCCGACCAACGGCGGCCTTGCATTAGCCGGCCGGTGAAGTCGTCGACGATGATCACCTCGCCTTCCTGTACGACGTAGTGGTGATCGCGTTTGTAGAGCGTGTGGGCCTTCAGTGCCTGTTCAAGGCAGTGCAAGAGCTCCATATTCGAAGGATCGTAGAGGTTCTCAACCTTCAAAAGCCGCTCGCATTTCGCGACGCCCTGCTCGGTGAACACCGCCGAATGGTTCTTCTCGTCGACAAGGTAATCGCCGGTCGTGACCTTCGTAACCTCGTCCTTCTCTCCCTTCTCGAGCTTCGGGATTATCTCGTTCGCGACGTAGTACTTGTCCGTAGCTTCGTCCGAAGCGCCGGAGATGATCAGCGGCGTGCGCGCCTCGTCGATGAGGATCGAGTCGACCTCGTCGATGATCGCGTAGCAATGATCGCGCTGAACCAGCGATTCGACGTCGAACTTCATATTGTCGCGAAGATAATCGAAGCCGAACTCGTTGTTGGTCCCGTAAGTGATGTCGCACCCGTAGGCGTCCTTGCGCTCGACATCGTTCATGTCGTTCTGGATGCAGCCGACGGTCAGGCCGAGGAACTTGTGGATCTTGCCCATCCATTCCGCGTCGCGCCTTGCGAGATAATCGTTGACCGTGATGATATGGACACCGCGGCCGGTCAGACCATTGAGATACGCGGGCAATGTCGAGACAAGCGTTTTACCTTCACCCGTCCTCATCTCCGCGATCTTGCCCTCGTGGAGCACCATTCCGCCGATCAGCTGAACGTCGAAATGCCGCATTCCGGTGACCCGGACCGAGGCCTCACGAACGGTCGCGAACGCCTCGGGAAGGATCTCGTCGAGAGCCGCCTGTTCGGCAGTGCGCCTTTCATCCTTGTCCTCGATTCCCTCGACGGCTGCGGCAATGACGCCTTTGAACTTGTCGGTCTGAGCCTTGAGCTCATCGTCGGAGAGCTTCTTGATCTGCGCCTCAAGGGAGTTGATCAGTTCGACCCTCGGCGCGGCGGCTTTCAAGTACTGATCCGTCTCTGTGCCGAAGATCTTTTTTACTAATTTGTCTGCAAAACTATTAACAGCCATAAATCCTCTTTGCGACCGCACTTGCGGTCAGTTCCGGCAGCCGGGATAGACCGGCTCCTTGAAAATTACCGATCCGCCGGGCTTTCCCCGGCGAAACGAAAGAGTCTACAGATTCTCCGCGGAAATGGAAAAAGAGGAATCCGCGGACAGTTGGCCGTTATATCGAGGCTCTTGGAAGGTTTGAGACCGTAAGGGTCTGGTCGTTGGAATAAAAGAATTCGGGTGCCGTCGGATACGCACCGTGCGAAGCGTTATACCGGCACCATATAACCCCGCTCTCCGGACTGAAACCGCCGAGTGCGAACGAAGGGAAATCGTCCCCGTCGCTTTCTTCACGCAGTTTCAATTTGGAAAGGACGCTTTGGGTCTTCGAGGTCAGCTCGAAGATCCGGGATTGTGTATCGCTGGAAAGGTTGGAATGGGCAAGAACCTGCGGCGAGGCCCCGACAAGCACGAGGCCCAGGTACACCGATATCGTGGTGGCGATGTAGATCGGGTTCTGAGTTCTCTTCTTCATTCCAAGCCTTGTTTATTCTACAACAGGCGCCCTGAAAGCCTTAAGTCCGGACCTGCGGCGCCCGCCTTAAACCTCGAAAGGCCGGCTTCCCTGGAACAGGGCGGCCGGCCGGTTCGATCTTAAGTCATCGCAAAGCGATCAACGGTCGGCGCGGTTGCCGGCGTTCGCTTTCTCAATGCTGCCGTTCGGCTGTTTCGGGGTCGGTCCCGTAGTTTGCTGCTTTGCCTTGTCCGCCTGGTACTCGCGAAGCCTCGTGTTGATGATCGGGTGCGCAACCTCTTTTTTCAGGTTGAACTTGATCTTCAGCAAATTCCGCTCGCTATCGACACCTGCCGCCTTCAATAGTGTCAGTTCGTCTTCTTTGAACTTCTTAATATTGTTGTTGTGAGCGAAGATCGCGGCGGAGATATAGCCCGCGAACTGCACTGCAGTGCTCCGTGCACGGTTCTCATTGGGCATTATCGCGGTAACGTCCGCCGCCAAAGACTCCTCGTCCTGGTAGAACACGATTCGTACATTCTTGATGTCCGCTTTCGTCAGGTAAACCAGCCAGCCGCTGTCACCCAACTTCTCGACCGCGTCCTTTGCGACAAGGATCATCTCCGGATCGCCTTCTTCCTCCGCAGTGATCCAGCGCGACTTCTCGATATCAAGCCTCCCCTCTTCGTTGATGTAAGCGTTCATAACAACCTTGAACGGCCGGCGCAGGTCGACACGGTTGGAGTTGACCTTTGCAAGCGTTGTATCCACGAAGTCATAAAGCGGCTTCTTGTTGATCTCGACCGCAGGCGCCGAACCCGGAGGATCGACTATTTCAGGCTTGTCGTTGGTATTGTCTTTGTTCGCGACCGTATCGTCATCCGGATTCTTTCCGTCCTCGCTTGTATCGGTATCTTCCGGAAGATCGCCCTCGATCAGGCTGCCTTTCCTTTTCGGAAGATTTTGGCGCCGCGCAAGCGGATCGTCGAGATTCGGCCTCGAAGGAGGAAGGATCGGCGGTGGCGGTGGCTGGATCGGCGTGATCGGATCGGAGGGAAATGCCTCAAGCCCGTTTTGCTCCAGCATCGCAAGCTCGTCCCGGTTCGCGATCTGGAAGTAGCCTGCTGGATAAGTGAGCGAAGGCTCAACGTTCGTCTGGTCGATCCAGACCACGTCTGATTCCTTGATCTTGCTTTCGGCATACTCTTCAACAACGTAGCCGGTGTCGGTCGTCAGCATCTTGCTGCTGAAATAGACCGTGTCGAGCACCGTGCAGATGCGGTTAACGAACGGGCTCTCGCACGCGCTTTGGGCGAGCATGTTCGTTTGACCGATCGCGAAGAGGCCGATGAAATTGACGATCGCCGCTATCGCGAAGATCTTGTACATTCTCGGGCTGAAATCAAGATTACGTACCTCGTAGCCCTGAAGGAAATCCTTGTCCTGCATACCTTTATCACGGTCTGAAGCTAGAAAAACCGGCTTGTTGGCGTTAAAGCCTCTAAGACGCACTGCCCCGCCCTATAGTTGCGGAGCAATCGTTGATGTTATCACTTTTGGGTTAGCCGACAAAGAATTCGACAGGGGTCCCTCAAACAATTAACATCGTATTCATGGCACGAAAAGACCGCCGCAGTTCCGGTAGCCCCGGAAAGAAGGGCAAGCCCTACAAACAACGCGGCAAGAGCGGTGAACGGAAGCGTCGCGATAATTTTGCAGAGCGGCCCGCACCTTCGTATTCGCCTGCCCAGTTGAAGGCGGTTGAGGATCTTCTCTCAGGAATCGGCACTCCCGAGCCGACGCCGTTCGTGCCGGACGACTTTCAGACAGAGGCGCTGGCCGCGATCGAAACTGAAGATGTTCTGGTCACGGCGCCGACAGGCAGCGGTAAGACCTGGATCGCGAGAGAAGAGATCCGCCGGCTTCTCGAACAGAAAAAACGGGCCTGGTACACAACACCTCTCAAAGCTCTGACAAATTCGAAGTACATGGAATTCAGTAATGAGTTCGGGGCCGGGAACGTCGGGATCCTTACAGGCGACAGAAAGGAGAACTCGCGTGCACCACTTATCGTCGGGACGACCGAAATATACAGGAACCAGGTTTTCGACGCGCTTCGCGGCGGAGAGATGATCGATACCGATTTCCTGATACTCGACGAAGCTCACTACCTGGCGGACGACTACCGCGGACACGTCTGGGAAGAGTCGATAATCCTGACGCCTCCGAGGGTCCGCATTCTTTTGTTGTCCGCGACCATAGGCAACGCCGGCGAGTTCGCCGCCTGGATCCGCGAAACGCGTGGGACCAAGGTGCGTGTGATCGACCGGGCCGGCGACCGGCCGGTGGAACTCCGCGCGGCATTCCTTGCCCCTAATCTTCAGTTATTCCCGCTTTTCGGCAAGGACGGCAAGTTCAACCGCCAGATCGAGCAATTCAGAAGGAAGAGCCGCGGCTACCGCTGACCTCCCTGTTTCCTTCTTTTTCAACAGACCCCCGATACAAATTGTCTCAAACGGCTGCCGACGGGCACTGTGCTGTCAACAAGCTCGTGGAACCTTGCATTATGAAGAACAGAATCTCGCTCAAGATCCTCTTTGCAGCCGCAGGACTGCTCGTCCTGGCCGCCCTTTCGATCAGTAACTTCCGCCCGGAACTTCACGAAGCCTTTCCGGATTCCGGAAACGCTTTCGCGGCGGAAGGCGAAGCTTTGCGCGAACGCAAACTCCGCGCTCTTGAAGAGTACGGCAAGCTTCCGATCAGTTTTGAGCCGAACGTCGGACAGACCGATGAGAAAGTGGATTTTCTCGCACGCGGCAAGGGGTACGCTCTTTTCCTGAATGGCGGCGAGGCGGTGCTCTCGCTGAGAGACCCGGCTACTGCACAGCCCGGCCGTGCCGTCGTCCGGATGGCGATCGAAGGCGCCGACCGCGATGCGAAAGGAACCGGAGTCGAGGGCTTAGAGGGACGGACGAACTACCTGACCGGGAACGATCCCGGCGGTTGGAGCACGGACGTGCCGAACTTCAGGAAGGTACGGTTCTCAGAGGTCTACGAGGGCATCGACGTCGTCTATTACGGGAACAACCGCGAGCTTGAGTACGACTTTGTCGTGAGCCCCGGGGCAGATCCGGAAAGCATACGGCTGAGGTACTCGGGGATCGAAGAGGCAAAGATCGACGAGCGATCAGGTGACCTTCTTCTGAAGACCGCGGTCGGCGACGTCCGTCAGAAGAGGCCGTTTGTCTACCAGCTCGAGGATGGATCACAGAAAGAGATCGCCAGCAATTACCGGCTTGAGAATGAAAGCAACGAAGCCGTCGTTTCGTTCCGGCTGGCCGATTTCGACCGATCAAAGGACCTGGTCATCGATCCGATCCTGGTCTACGGAAGCTACCTGGGCGGTTCGGAGTTCGACGAAGCCCGAGGCATAGCGGTAGACGCCGAAGATAATGCCTACATCGTCGGAACGGCGGCTTCGATCGACTACCCGACGACTCAGGGAACCCTGAAGCCCGAGATACTTCCCCGCAGCGGTTCGACCACTTCTTTCTGGTACGACGCGTTCGTAACGAAGATGAACCCGGATGGGACAGCGCTGGTCTTTTCGACTTACTACGGCGGACGCGAAGGAAACGAATCCGGAAAAGATATCAGGGTCGACGCGGACGGAAGCGTCGTCTTCACCGGGACGACGATGTCGTCCGACCTTCCGACCGTGAATGCGTTCCAGGCCTCGTTCGGCGGAACCGATGACGTATTCGCAGCGAAGCTTTCTGCGGACGGCTCCGCACTTGTCTATTCGACCTACCTCGGCGGCAACAACACTGATTCGGGGGGCTCGGTTTCGATCGAGGCCTCGACCGGCGACGCTGTCTTCGCGGGCCGCGCGGGGTCGCCGAACTTTCCCACGACCCCCGGGGCATACAAACAGAGGCTTTGCGATTCGCCTCAATCTTGCAGCGGCGTTTTCTACAGCGGAAGCTATGTTGTGAGGCTCGATGCCTCGGGAACGGCGGTCTTTTCTACCCTTTTCGACGCGGGAATCAACACCTCGACGGTCGATCAGAACGGAAACGCGGTCGTCGCAGGCACCGCGCCTTCCAGCTTTCCGACGACGCCCGGCGCTTATCAGCCTTCGTCCACAGGAGGAATCGAAGGGTTCATCGCCAAGCTCGATCCGACGGGAAGTTCCATAGTTTACGGAACATTCCTCGGAGGCGGAACTCAGTCGGACCGTGCGACCGCGGTCGCTCTCGACGCTGCACAGAACATCTATGTCACGGGCCAGACCCAAAACACCGGATTTCCGACAACCGAGGGAGCGTTCGACCGGACTTACAACGGCGGCGAGGATGCATTTGTAACGAAGCTGAATCCGGAAGGATCGGCTCTCGTCTTTTCTACTTTCCTTGGAGGCTCGGGCAAAGACGAGGCATTCGGGATCGGGATCGCGGCCGACGGCGGTGTCTTCGTCACCGGCGAGACGAATGTGCCTTCAACATTCCCGCTCCGGAACTCCCTGACGGGAAGCACCGGAAGGATCTATCTGACAAGGCTCGCGCCGGATGCCTCCGCGCTTGTGTTCTCGACGATGCTGGGCGACGGCGGCGCTTATGCGCTGACTGTCGACCAGGCCGACAACGCTTACATAACCGGGCACGCTTACACAGTCCCGGTCACGCCCGATGCGTTCCAGACGATCCGCGGAGGCGGTTCTGCTACCTCGCCAAAAGACGCGTTCATTTTGAAAATAGGTCCTGAGGACGAGAACGAGACCAGGTACTCGATAAGCGGTTCGGTTACGGACCAGAACAATGGATTCAACAACGACTATTCGGCGATCGTCGTGACGGTCACGGGAACCGTGAACCGGTCGATCAGCCTTCCCTACAACGGAGGCCAGTACTTCTTCGGAAGGCTGCCGTCAGGCGGAGATTACACGGTCAAGGTTAAAAAGGTCGGGTATGACACCGATCCGGAGAGCGCCGTGTTCTCGAATCTCGGCGCAAACCAGTTCGCGGACTTCACGATCCTTCGGAACCGGGCTGCGGAGGGCGTGATCACAACGCCACAGCACGGGCAGACGTTTGACGCTCCGGCAACGATCAACATCGAGGCCACCGCTTCAGATCCGGACGGCCATTCGATCGCGAAGGTAGACTTCGTCGCGTACTCGGACGCGACGGGCGGGGTCCCGATCGGAACGGATTCGGAGGCGCCATACACTGCCAGTTGGCAGAATGTGCCCGTTGGAACGTGGTCGCTTTACGCGATCCCGACCGATGAAAAAGGTCTGCGCGGCGTTTCGACCGAGACGGTTCACATTTTCGTCGTCGATCCGGCGCCGATGTCGGTCAGCTTCACCAGTCCGGAAGAGGGCCAGCATTTCGAACAAGGCGGCTACGTGCCGATCTCGGTTGCAGTCACCGGCCCTGTTCGATCCGTCGATGTCAGGGACCAGAACGGAAACCGGGTGGCGTGGCTGGCTAACGGAGGCTGGTCTTCCGAATGGCGCGCGATGCAGGCCGGAGACTTCACACTGACCGCGACTGCGTCAGATGCGCAAGGGAACCAAACGGTATCCGACTCGGTGGACCTTGTGATCGATCCGATCAACCACGATATTTCCGGACGGATACTCGACAGCCTTACCTTCCAGCCCGTCGAAGGGGTCGTGCTTTCGCTCGTTAGTACGACGAATCCCGAGATCACGGCGAACACGACCACCGACTCAAGCGGCAATTACAGTTTCTCGAATCTGGGAACGACGCCTGAAGACGGTATCCGGATCACCCCATCGAAGGCCGGATACACATTCGACCCTGTGGACCGGGGGATCGGCTGGCTCGGCTACATCGACTGGACAAACCAGAACTTTTCCGCGATCGAGGACAATCCTGTCACGGTCTCGATGACCAGCCCGACACCCGGCACTTCGTTCCCCGCCAACCCGACGGTGACGCTGTCTGCCGATGCCTCTACTACCGAGGGCACTATCTCGAAAGTGGAGTTCTTCGATTATTCGAACACGGGTAACCACGTACTACTCTTCACCGATACCGAGGCGCCATACAGCTTTGACTGGAAAAGCGTACCGGGGGGAAATCAGAGCGTTTTCGCCGTTGCAACGAATTCGAACGGAAGATTCAACAGGTCGTCGAATGTGGCGTTCCACGTACAGGAACAGCAGACGACCGTGAGGCTGCAGGGTGACATACGAGATTCGAACGGTAATCCAATGCGCGGAATCACGGTGCGTCTTACAGGTTCTCAGACGGCGACCTCCACAACGAACATCTTCGGGGCATACGGGTTCTTCAACCTTCCTGCGGGAGGCGACTATACGATCACGCCGCAGCCTACGGGTGCGACGACGTATTCACCACCGTCGTTCTCGGTCACAAACGCAACGACCGACAATTCCAAAATCGATTTCGTGGCGTCAACGGTCAACCAGCCGCCGACGGTCCAGTTCACGAGCCCTTCCGACGGCGGCGTTTACACGATCCCTGATGCGGTCCGGGTAGCTGCGAACGCCACGGATGCGGACGGGTCGGTGTCGCACCTTACTGTCACGGCAACGGACGGAACCTTCTCGAATACCATCGGCCAGTCGAACAACGGAACGCTCGACGTCCTTTGGCAGCCTTCTACACCGGGAAGTTATACGCTGACCGCGACCGCTACCGATAACGGGGGCCTTCGGACCTCGGTACAATTGTCGATTACGGTAAATGCTCCTCCTCCCGTTATGATCTCCGGAAGGATCGTTGACAGGAACAGCGTCGGGATCGAGGGTGTCGCGCTCTTGCTAAAGAGGGTCGATAACGGCGAAACGGCGTCCACCGGCACAACGGATGCTTCCGGAAACTACGAGATCCCGAATGTGCAGACCTTCCAGAGCTACGTGCTGACGGCAGAGAAGATGAACTATACCTTCTCTCCCAACAAGAGAAATTACTTTGCGATCAGCACCGATCAGACGGGCGATTTCACCGGCACGCTTCAGATCCAGCCTTCCGATTTCGACGGAGACGGCGAATCCGATCTCGCGGTTTGGCGGCCTTCGAACGGCGTCTGGCACGTGACGAATTCACGGGACGGAAGCTATAGTCCCACGCAGTTCGGAGGCGGGGCTTACGGCGATATACCTGTTCCGGGAAACTATGACGGAGACGAGAACACGGATCACGCCGTGTACCGGAATGGAACCTGGTATATCTACAGGAGTTCCGACCGTTCTATGGAGGTCCACCAGCTGGGAACCGCGCTGGACAAGCCGATTCAGGGAGACTTCGACGGAGACGGAAAAACCGACATCGCAGTCTGGAGACCGGAGAACGGGGTCTGGTACATCCGACGTTCGTCTGACGGATCGTATGACTACCGGCAGTTCGGGGCAAACGGTGACCAGCCTGTCTCCGGAGACTTTGACGGTGACGGGAAGAGCGATCCGGCGGTTTGGCGTGCTTCGACGGGTGTATGGTACGTACTGCGCTCGACCGACGGCGATTTCCGCGCGTATCAGTTCGGCTCTCAGGGGGATATTCCTCTGACCGGGGACTTCGACGGAGACAACATGTCAGACTCGGTGATCTTCCGGCCTTCGAACGGCACCTGGTACATTCTGAAGAGCTCGACCTGGACGATGACGGGTATACCCTGGGGAGTCGCGACCGATGTCCCTATTCCCGGTGATTTTGATCGCGACGGCAAGACCGATATCGGCGTTTTCAGGCCTTCGGAAGGAAACTGGTATGTCCTCAAGAGCTCCGACGGAGGGGTTGTGATACGGAACTTCGGTGTCGGAGGCGACATCCCCGTGCCGGCCGCATACTCTAGATAGCAGATCTTACGATCCTCGAGACCCCGGCACAGGAGCGCCTCCGGCTCTTCCGTGTGTCGGGGCTCTTTTTGCGGTAACATTCCCGCCGTGAGGTACGATCTTCCCGACATTCCGCCCCCGAGGCTGATCACGGCACTCAGGAACCACAATCTCCTGCCCGCGATCGTTTTCGTGCCCTCCAGAAGAAAATGCGACGAGTCGGCGACCGAAGTCGCGCTCGACAGGACCTTCCGGGCCGACCTCTCGAAACAGTCCGAACGGCAATCGATGTTCGACCGGTACGCCGAGGACAATCCGGAAGTGCGACGCCACAAGCACCGGAGTATTCTCGTCAACGCCGGTATTGCGTCGCATCACGCGGGTCACCTGCCTTCCTGGAAACTTCTGGTCGAATCGATGATGTCGGCCGGGCTTCTGAACGCCATCTTCGCGACTTCAACGGTAGCGGCAGGAGTCGATTTCCCGGCCCGGACCGTCGTGGTGGCAAATGCGGACACTCGAGGAAACGACGGCTGGCGGCCGCTTATGGCGAGCGAGCTGCAGCAGATGACTGGGCGCGCCGGGCGGCGCGGAAAGGACAACGTCGGCTTCATAGTGCTCGCTCCGGGCAAGTTCCAGGATCCGGGAAAGATCGCCGAACTACTGGACTCGCCCGCGGATCCGCTCGAAAGCAAGTTCAGAGCAACGTACACGAACCTCCTGAACCTGCTCGACGCCTTCGGCAATTTCGACCAGGTGCGCGACATCGCGGAACGGAGCTTCGCCTTCCGCGACATTTCGCACCGGATCGCTTCGCTCGAGGACAAGGCGGAGAAGAAGAAGAAGAAGCTGGACAGGGAACTGAACGTTGACGGAATCTCGATCCCGGTCGAGAACGCGATCGGATTCGAAAGGCTTGCAGCCGCAAAGAGCCGGCTTGAAGAAAAACTTCCGGAAACGCGATCTCAAATCCGCTACGCCTGGCTGAAGGAGAATGTCTCGGAGGGGCGGATCGTCTCCAAAAGCAAGAGCGGACGACAGTTTCTTCTTGTGCTCAACGTATTCGGCGACAAGGTGATGGCGATGCGCGATGACGGCCGCGGGACCTCGATCTCGCTTTCTAAGATCGGCCGAGTCTATGCGAAGAAATATCCGCTGGATGAGAACTCGATCGACACAGCGTTCGACGACATCTACGAAGGCCGAAACCCTGTCCTGCGTGAACCGAAGCCCTCGTTGAAGAAAGAAGATCCGAAAGAAGCGGTGAAGTTGATCGAGGGCCTTCTGGCAAAGATGGTACCGGACGGCCTGGACCGCGAGAAACACGAGGCCGCGGAAGCCCTGCTCTGGCAGAGCGCCGAGAGGGTGTTCGGATACGAGCTTGTCCTGCGCGACATCGAGGGGCTCAGAAGCGGTATCTGGACGCCTTTCGAGCAGAGAGCGAGAGTGCTGGATTATTACGGCTATCTGGATTTCGCGGCGCAGTCTGTGACGGACGATGGGAAATGGCTGGCTGACCTCAGGCTCGACCGACCTCTGCTTGTCGGCGAGGCGCTGAAGGAAGATCTCTACGCGAAACTGGAGATCGGAGAGGTCGCAGGGTTCATGGCAGCACTTGCGGCGGATCCGGACAGGGATTACGGAAGTCTGGACCCGTCCCCCAAACTGCTGGGCGTGCTGACGGCGTTCGAGGATGTCATCTTCGACGTATCGCGTGTGGAATGGGAACTCGGGGTCGAACCGGCGGACGAGATCAATCTTTCGGCGGCGGCTACCGCCGAGAACTGGGCACGCGGTTCGACCTGGGACAGCTTGGTCCGGAACACAAGGGCCGAAGAAGGCGACCTCGTGAGACTGCTCTCGAGAACCGGCGAAGCGTTGATGCAGATCGCGCATTTGCGCTCTTCGAAGCCGGAAGCGGCCGACGCGGCTCGCGAGGCTGCGGAGATCGTTTTGCGTGATCCGATCCGCTGAATCTCCTCGTTCTTGCGGCTCGAAGATGATTGATGCCAGGCGGAAGGCTTACGCAGGCACCGCTGATTTGATATGATTTCCCTTCGTACGCCGAACGCATTGAGGATTACATGAGAGTATTACTAGCTGACGAATACGGATTTTGTTTTGGAGTCGAGCGCGCCGTCGACATGGTCGAGGAGTCGCTCTCCAACAACGAGACGGTCCGTACACTTGGGCCCCTTATCCATAACGAGCAAGAGATGGAGAGGCTCGGCGCGAAGGGTGTTTCGACGATCAACAAACCTGTGCAGATCGGACGCGGAGAGACCGCGGTGATCAGGGCGCACGGCGTCGCTCCGCAGGTCCAGGCGGAGCTTCAGGACAAGGCCTCGAAAGTCGTGGACGCGACTTGCCCCTTTGTAACAAGGGTCCAGAGACTCGCTTCGCGAGCGGCTGAAGAGAACCGTCACGTGATCGTCGTGGGGAATCCCGATCACCCGGAGATGATCGGAGTAAAGGGTTATGCACCTGAGCACGCTTTCGTCATCCGGGACGAAACGGAGATCGGCGATCTTCCAAGGCTTAGAAATCCGCTCGTCGTTTCGCAGACCACCATCAAGGCAAAGACCTTTTTCGACACGGCCGAGGCGATCAAATCGATTGCGGAAGGCGAGACGCAGGTCATCAACACCATATGTTCCGCGACCCGCGATCGTCAGGACGCCGCCCGTGCGCTTGCGGGCGAGGTCGACGCCTTCTATATAATCGGCGGAAACCATTCTTCCAACAGCCGAAAGCTGTTGAACGTCTGCAAGGAACAATGCGAGAAGAGTTTCCTGATCCAGACCGACGAGGACATCGATCCGGCGGACCTCGACGGGGTTGAGACCGTCGGCGTCACAGCGGGCGCTTCGACTCCGAAGTGGCTGATCGACAAGGTCGTTGCAAAGCTCGAAAAGCTCTGATCCCGATCCCGTTCCGACTAAATGAAAAAGCCGCCTTTCGAGGCGGCTTTTGTATTTGTGATGCGGCCCCGGTTCAGGGGATCCTGAGTTCCTGACCGACCGTCAGGCTGCCCGGGGACGACAGCTTGTCGCGGTTCGCGTTGTAGATATCCATATAGCGGCTCGACGTTCCGTAGAACCGTATGCTGATCTTTCCAAGCGTATCGCCGGGCTGAACGACATAAGTCCTGAACTCGCCCGCAGGCGGCGGGCTGTAGTCTTCGTTTCTGTAATCGCCCTGGGCGTTGAACCTGGGCAGATAGACCTCGCGGTTCAGGTAAACGCCGAACTCGGTTCCGGCTTTGACCTCGGCCTCTTCGCCTTTCGTAAGCCTTTCACCAAGCAATCCTCCGACTGCTCCGGCGATACCGCCGATCAAAGCTCCCTTTCCGCCGCCGATCGCCGCACCGATCAACGCTCCGCCTGCTCCGCCGCCGCCGATGAAGATCACCTTGCGATGCTCCATCTTGTCGCCGGATGCGGTTCCCTCCGGATCGCTCTTGGCATCGTCAGTGTCCAGATTCGTAAGCGATCCGTTGATCGCCTTCGCGTTTCCGTTCGGCAGCCGCAATTCGATGAAGCTCACATCGATCGTACCCGGTTTTCCGCCTTTCTCGGCTTTCTTGACCGCGTCGACCCGGCCGACAACCGTCGTTCCTTCCGGGATCACAACCACGCCCGTGGTCGAATAGACAGGTTCGGTGACCTTCGCCATGAACCGGTCGCCGGGCTGTGAACTCTTTGAGCTGATCTTGTCCTCAAGCCTTACACGGATCCGCTCGCCCGCATCCACTTTGTATTCTCTCTGTGCGAATACGCTCACCGCGCCGGCGCAGAGAAAGAGCGCGAGCAGGGCCGCGACCGTTCTTGTTCTTTTCTTGTCTCTTATCATCGTAACCATCCTTTCCTTGCCAATCTCAATTCTCCCCCCGTCGATCGAATCCGGTTACCCTGATGAAGTCTTCGGGTGTACGGTTCGTTGGCGGGTTGAACGGGAAGATGACCCAACAAGTCGAGGATATCACTCCGATCGCTTTTCCCGAAGAATCGAAGAGTTTTATTGAAACGGGATTGCGATTGGAAGTATAGTGAGTGCAACAACGACAATTCATTTTCTTGATTCACGATCGGCCCCCGGCTGCGAGCCAGTACGCCGCCGGGGGCAAATCGATCTTAGGTGTGCTGTCTGGCGCACGACTCTGCGAGGCGGGCGATCTTAATGTCACTGTATCAGCAAGCGGTCCTACTCTTCATCCTTAATCTGCTCGACGCAGTCCTTACCGTTTACTGGGTCCGCCATGGTTACGCCACTGAAGGAAACCGCCTGATGGCAACGCTTCTCGAACTGGGCAATCTCCCGTTCATTCTGGTGAAGGTCGCGGTCGGAGTCGTAGCCGCGTTCTCATTCTGGAACTGGCAAGAGTTTCGGCTCGCCCGGGCCGGACTGACGCTCGCCCTTGTGCTATACACCGGTGTGATGGGAGTGCACTTCTTAACCGGCCTCTCGGCCGCCGGCGTTGTCAGCGGGGAGATGATCCACGACATCGCAACCTGGTCCAAATCGGTCTTCATTCTCTTCAAATAGCTCTCCACCGCATACGATATCGTTCCCGAACAGCCCTGTGGTCTACCATATCGGGCGAATCCTAAGTCCTTCGATCTCAGATAGTTCCCGCCAGGGCGGTGATTCGGCGAGGAGCGTCCGAAGGTATGCAAATTGCTTTGATATACAATAAAAAGCGTACTTATTTGCTTGCTTCGGCTCTTCCCGGCAATAGGTAGCGACCGAATAGAGGAGAATTCAATATGCATTTCAAAAACACAAAACTCTTCGCGGTCATCCTCTCTGCCCTGCTTTTCGCCATTCCTGTTGCAGCGTTCGACGACTATGACGACGAGTTTCCTGAGGTAGAGGCGACAGTGGCCAGAATAAAATTCCTCGACGGCAAGGCCGAGGTCAGGCGCGTTGACAGCGAAGACTGGGAGGCCGCGGTAATGAACCTGCCGCTCGTCGAAGGGGACGAAATCCGGACCGAGCGGAATACGCGCCTTGAGATCCAGTTCGACAACGAGACCTATCTCCGGCTTGACGAGAATTCCGTGATCAAGCTCGTGAGTCTCGGCGACGAAGGGGCCGCGGTGAGCATTAGCGAAGGAAAGCTGCTCGTGAGCGTTTACGAGTTCGATCCTTCGCAGGGCTATTTCGAGATCGACGCGCCAAGGACGACCGTCGCGATCGCGGAAGCCGGAAAATACAAGGTCGACGCGGGAAACGAATTTGACCGGACGGTTAAGGTCGCGGTTTGGGACGGAGGTACCGCGAGGGTCTATTCGCTCGATTCGGGATTCACTCTGAAGAACGATCAGTCCGCATCGATGGAGCTGGAAGGCTCTTACGCGGGACGCTGGTCCGTTGCGCGAAATAGCGGCTACAGAGACGCCTTCGATGACTGGTCGGCGAGCCGCGACGAATACATCATTGAAAGCCTTAAGGACGCTCATTACGGAGACATCTACGACGACGATCTCTACGGCGCGGACGATCTCAACGATTACGGTTCGTGGCAGCGCCATGACGATTACGGATACTTGTGGAGCCCTTACGGAAGGGCGATCTCGATGTACTCGAACTGGTCGCCGTACCGTTACGGAACGTGGCGTTGGCTTCCCTACTACGGCTGGACCTGGGTCAACGACGAGCCCTGGGGCT
This sequence comes from Aridibacter famidurans, assembly GCA_024103495.1. Lineage (GTDB taxonomy): Bacteria > Acidobacteriota > Blastocatellia > Pyrinomonadales > Pyrinomonadaceae > Aridibacter > Aridibacter famidurans. The sequence goes on along the minus strand of JAGFIQ010000108.1, from coordinate 39,727 downwards.
GGGCGACATACCACTATGGCCGCTGGATATATCTTGGGGGCAGATGGTACTGGACCCCTTACGGATACAATCCGTATTACCGGCGCACGAGCTGGTGGCGACCTGCGATCGTCTATCTGGGCACTTACGGCGGACGCGTTTGCTGGTATCCGCTGCCTTACAACTACTCCTATTACGATTACAACCGCCGATACCGACGATACTGGCGTGATCACAGGCGAAACAGAAATACGAACCAACCGGTAAATCAGCCTGCGGGACCGGATCCGCTGAACGTGGCGAGGAGCCAGAGAAACCAGTTACCGCCTCTTCAAAGAGTTCCTGCGAACGCCGTGGTTTCCACAAGCAAGGAAGAGTTCGGAAAAGGAAAGGGACGATTCGATACTGCTCCGCCGACCATCTCCAAGGAGATCCTAGGCAAGAAACCGGTCGTGACCGATTCGCCGCCGTTGATCCCAAGCCGCCCCGAGATCCTCGGCAAGAAGAGCCCGGACATTGTAGCCGCCGACAGGAAGTCTCCGTTTGAAAACGGTAAGACCAGGATAGGCGCGGCAGACAGGACTGCCGGTCAGTCGCTTGACGCGAAACTGAAACAGCAGAAGATCTACGGGAACCGGCCTCCGCTGACGACAGTTCCAAGGGTCAACGATCCTGAACCGGGTAGGAAAACGGAGCCCAGGACCGGAGTCTTTGACCGAACCGGGAACGACCGGAAGGAAAACACGGACCGAAGGGTAGTCGTTCCGCCTATCAACCGCACGAATGTTCCTGAGACGAAGGTCGAGAGGAAAACGCCTCCCGCAAAGAGCGAACCGACGCCGCCGGTTTACAGGCCGACGCCAAGGCCCGCTCCGGTCGAACGGAAGCCTACTCCTCCGGCGAACAATCCGCCTCTGAGGAGGACAGAGACCCGAAGGCCGGATCCTCCGGCAAGGACGCCTCCTCCAAGGACCGAGACCAGGAAACCTTCTCCGCCTCCGGCCAGGAAGCCTTCTCCGCCTCCGGCCAGGAAGCCCTCTCCGCCTCCGGCAAAATCGCCTCCGGCGAAGAATAATCAGAGGCGCGAGAGCAAACCTCCTTCAAAACCGCCGGCGAACGAGAAGTCCGGAAACTAAAAAAGAGGCAGGCTCGAAAGAGCCTGCCTGTCTTTTTCTCCAAAGTGACGGCCTTCAGTTTCCCGCCGCGTCGGTCTGTCCGATAAACACCGAGCGGTCGATTATCGCCGGATCTCCGATCACGATAAAGTGGATATTGCGGAAGTATTTCCGCGCGACGGCCTGTATCTGTTCCGGCCTTACAGCCTTGATCTTGTCGAGGAAAAGGAAAGCGTTTCGCCATCCGCCGCCGATCAGCTCATATTTCGCCAACTCGCGAGCCTGCGCCGCGTTAGTTTCCTGATCTACGTAGTGAAGGGTCAGAAAGTGACCCGAGATACCGGAAAGGAACCGCTCATTCACAAGCCTGTTCTTAAGGGTCTCCATTTCATCAAGCATTACCCCGACCGCTTCATTCGGATTCACCGTCGTCACATAGATAAATCCCGTATTCGCGGCGTTAGTGTTCAGTTCGGCGTTCGGCGCGTACGAAAGCTGCCGTTCGACACGGACCTCCTGAAATACCTGGGCCTGAAGGATCGCGACGGCGATCTTCATCGGGTAATAATCCTGGTGTCCGAGCCCAGGAGCATTGAAGACGCCCTGAACATAATTCGTCGGAAGCTGTCGCCTTGTGATGTCGAGCGCCGGTTTGTCGATCTTGATCTCCGGAACCGCGGCAGGATCATACTCGCCCTTCGGCAGGTTCCCAAGACTTCTTTCGACCCATCCTTTGAATTCCTCCGCATCCACGTCTCCAACCACCACAAGCAGGAGCCTTGAGGTCTGCATCACCTGTCCGTGAAAGCCCCGCAGGTCCTTCACCTCGAACTTGGGGATGGTCTGCAAAGTTCCCCGAACATCGGTGGAGTACGGATGACCACGGTAAACGATCCTCTCCTGAAGGATCTCCAGGAAGTTGTCATTGTCGGTTTCGGCTTCCCTCAGCCCGGTCAGGATCCTCTCCCGGACACGCTCGAGATCTGCGGGGTCGAACTTCGGGTTCATCGCGATGTCGGCGAAGATGCGCCACGATTCCTGAAAATGCTCGCGGGTGGAGCCCATGCTCAGAACGCTGTAGTCGCTGTTGATCCCGGCTCCGATCTCGGTTCCGGTATTCGCGAGCCGTTTTCTCAGTTCTTCGCGCGGAAAATTGGCGCTTCCCTCGACCGCGGTGTCAAGCATAAGGCTCTCGATCCCTGCATTCTCGGCCGTCACGTTCCTCGCGCCTCCCCGAATGAACAAACCGGCCGCTACTGTTGCCGCCGAAGGCCGCTTTTTGACCAGCACCTTGAGTCCGTTCACTTCGAACTCGGTGACAAGAGCCGCCTGCTCTTCCAGGTTACCCGAGCTGGCTTGGGAAAAGACCGCTGTAACGAGCAAAAGAGGGAGAAAGACCCGAGACAGACCCGTAAGCCGGGCGAGTGATCTCAATGAAATTATTCCGAAACGCATAGAGTTAACCCTCGGTATTACTATCTTTTCACTTGCCGATCAGGTCGGCTTCGGTGAGCTTCGAGGCCGTCCGTGCGGACGGCGAAAGGAGTGCGACACCGACCCTGGGCTTGCCGATGATATATCTTCGAACGTAATCGTTCGTCTGCTTCCTGGTGACAGCACGCAGATTCTTGTGATAACCGCGGAAGTACTCGATGCCGGTCGACGACCACCAGAAACCAAGGGTATGTGCGTACTCGGTCAGTTTCTCGCGTTCGAACAGGTCTCGCGCCTCAAGCAGGTTCTTGGCGTTCTCGAGCTCCTGATCCGTGAAGTAGTCGGGTTTGTCGAATTTTGCGATCTCCTCGTAGACCGCTTTCAGTGCTTCCTTCGATCTTTCCGGCGTCGTCACGAGCGTGATCGCGATCGGACCAACATTCCTTTGCGTGTAATACCCGATGTCTGTGGCCACGGTCAGTCCAGAATCCACCATCCTCCTCTGAAACTTTGAATTCGGCTGCGAGAGGATGTACGAGAAAACGTCCGCAGCGTAAGTGCCTTCGTCATCCTCACCGATCGAGGGACCGTGCCATCCGATCTGGACCAGCACATTCTGGACGGGTTGTTCGACGAAATACCCTGCGCTCTCCTTAAGCGGAGGGTGATCAACCATCGGAAACTCTTCGAACGGATCTTTCTCGCGCTTCGGCCATGAGGCAAAGACTTCTTCGGAATAGCGGAACACCTTCTCCGGATCGACATCGCCCGTAACGATCAGCGCGGCGTTGTTAGGGACGTAGTATCGCGACTGGATCGTCTGCATCTTCTCTACAGTCGCGGACGAGACGGTCTCTCTGGTGCCGAGTGGCTTCTTGCGCGTCGGATACTTGTAGAAGAGTTTTTCCTTTAGTGTCTTGTCGAGGAAGTAGAACGGGTTTGATTCGTTACGGTCGATCTCGCCAATGACGACCTGGATCTCTTCGTTCAGTTCCTCTTCAACGAAGGTCGGGTACCGTATCGCATCGTTGATAAACCTCAGAGCGGAAGGAAGATTGTCGCTGGTCGTAATGAAGTAGTAGTTGACCACCTCTTCCCGCGTCGTGGCATTCTTGATGTTCAGCTGGTCCTGGTTGTTCAGGTAGATGACGCTTCCGATCTGCTCCCGCAGCTTTATGGTTTCCACGCAGCTCGCCGCTCTGAAATACTCCGTATTGCCTGTCTGCAGCGCGATCTCGCAGTTGTAAAGCAGTTGCCCCTGGTGCGGTTTGAAGAACATATGTTCGTAGAGATGGGACAGTCCGTTGTATTCGAGCGGTTCCGTGAAGGACCCGTTGCGGACCGCGATCTCGACTGTCACGAGCGGCACGGAAGCGTCGGGAAGCACGATCACCTCCATTCCGTTGGCAAGCTTGCGGTTGACGAACGGTACCTCTATCGCCTGTTTCGCAACGGCGGCACTAGCAGCCGGCTGCGCAGAACTGTTTCCGGGTTTCTGAGCGAGAAGCGGTGCAGCAGACACTACGACCGCAAGAATCGATAAAACTGCGAATTTTTTCACGAAAAGTACTCCCGGTGTGGACGATGGATTTCGGTAATCCCGCAGTTCCTGCGAGAATGACCATTAAGGAACATTAACATATGGAGTTGACCCAATGGAACGAGACAATCTGATGCACGGAGCCCGAACCGCGTTGAACCGCGATCCCGAGATGCGGGAATGGTGCGAGAACTTTTTGAAAGACAAGCTGCGGAGCGATATGAAAGACAAGTCCGAGGAGGAATTCGAACATTACTGGAAGTATCACAAACCGGAAATAATGCACGCGGGAGCGGCAGAAGCCGTGATCGCATTCAAGAACCGCGACAAATGAGGCTCGGGCCTTACCGGACGAAGATCCCGGGCACAGCGGTCGATCCGGCTGACCCGAATTTGAAGCTCTCGACCGCAGAATCCGAGCTTCTCAAGAAGAACCACATAGAGCTTTCCGGCCGGTAGACCCCTATGTCCTGCCGGCCGTCGCCGTCTATGTCCGCCTGCAGCGGCTTGTCGGTCGCGATGCCGAACTGCGCCGCCGAGAATCCCGCGCTGCTGCCCAGAAGGTACCAGACCGAATTCGAAGGTCGGTACACGACGCGGTCGGCGCGCCCGTCGCCGTCGAAATCTCCGGTGACAGGCGTGTCTCCGGCCACGCCGAACTGGACGGCCGAAAACCCGTCGGAGCTTCCGAACACATACCAGACGCCGTTCGAAGGCCGGAACACCGCCAGGTCATCGGTCCCGTCACCGTCGTAATCGGCAGGCACGGGAAGATCGCCGTCCACTCCGAATTGGGCGGCGGCGAACGATCCGTCAGAGCTCTTCAGGTAGTACCAGGTTCCCTCGCTCGATCTGTAAACTGCGATGTCCGCTCGCGAGTCGCCGTCCAGATCCGAGATCGCCGGAAGGTCGCTCGCGATCCCGAATTCCGCCGCCCGGACAGTCGAATCGGAGCTGTTGAAGATGAACCAGACGCGATTCGAAGGCCGAAAGACCGCCAAATCGGTAATTCCGTCACCGTCGTAGTCGGCATTGACCGGCCTGTCTCCTGCGCTTCCCCAGAAATATGCCGCTTCAGAACCGTTCGAGGACTGCCTGATCCTGTAGTCGGGCTGTGACGTTTCATCTGTCGCTTCGAACACCGAAGCGTCGGTCTTGCCGTCTCCGTCGAAATCGAACAGCGCCGTCCCGGCGGATTGATCGGCACAGTCGCAAACATAGCCGTCGGAGACGGTTATGTCGTCGAGGTACTGCCCTTCACGAAAAGACCCGATGTCGGTTCCGATACGCCATCTGAACCGGACCTCGCTGCCGGCCGCGGCCGGCGGTAGCGAAACGACCGAATCGATGAACTCCGATTCCTGGTTTATCCCGCTCCGTCCGGACCACCCCGGCCGTCCGCCGAGCGGATTCTGACAGCAGGAATCGATCAGTCCGAGATCATAACCTCCGGATCGAAATGACCCGCCGGCGTCCAGTATGTCCTGCCAGTCGCCAGAGCCGATCTTGATCTCGAGAACAGAACCGTCATAGAGCCGGTTGCGGAGGAACGTCGTCTCAAGTTCGTACCAGTTTCGGAACCTGAGTTCCGCTTCCTGAGTTCCGATCGCGATCGGCGGGGTCACGAGCTCGTTGAGTCCGACCTGCCTGGGGGACGGCGAGAAAACCGAATACCTTCCCGAATCAGCGCGTTGGGAACTTACGGTCCATTCGAGTTGCGCTCCTTCAGCTGACGTGGTCCATCCTACGGGAAGTCCCTGAGACTGCACCGAATCAAACCCTTCGGAAAATGCGATCTTTTCTTTGCCCGCCCGCAGATCGATCGACACTGTTCCAAGCTGCAGATCGCCGTCTGAAAGGATCAGGTTCAGCCTAATGACCGCACCGCACTTGAGTCCCGAAGACGCGGTGAACGAGAAGTCTCTGGTTACGGGGCCGCCTCCCGCAGGCAGCGCACCGTAGCTTTGTGGCGGTGAGGGCTCTTCAATGCCTGCGCCCTCCGCGAGCGAAACGACAAGATCGGAGACTTCCCGCGCGCCGGTATTTCGCAGAGGTATCGCAACGGTGGCCCTTTCGCCCGGTTCGACCGCGCCGTTGGTCGAACAGGATTCCGAAACTATCCCGATCGGCGAATCTTCGATCACTGCCGTCGGCTCGAGAGAGAAATCCCTCTCCAGAGATACGCCTGATGATACGTCGACCATCGCAGTGCCCGGGAGATAGCCGCGTGCCGTCACCGAGGCGGTGTAGCTTCCCGCGGGAAGCGCGAACGGTCCGTAGTCCCCGCCGGAGCTGCTGGTTCTTCGGAGGCCGCGCTCGAGCGAGACGACCGCGCCTTCGATAGGAAGCCCGGTGTCCGAATCGGACACCGTACCGGAAAGCGATGCCGGCTGAGAAGTTTCGCATTCCGGAAATCGGAATGATCCGATCCTGGTCAGCCAGCCGAAGGGGCTCTCGGCCTGGCTCTCGGCGGAGTAATACTGGTTCGTGATCCAGAAAGTGCATCCGTCCGAAGGGTCCGGGCTCAGTCCCGTGTAGTCTCCCCACCGGAATCCGAACGCAGTCTGTACGCCGTCCCCTTCTATCAATGCCGTCTCAGGCCTGAAGACCCCGGGCGGATCGCTTTCAAGCTTGCCCGAATAAACTATCGCCGGCCGTTTTTCGCCGTTAGACGTGCTGTACCCGACGGCGAGATTTCCTTCCCGGTCTTGAGCCGCCGCAGCCATGAACCTGCTCGTGTCGGTATCTCCGAGAGTGGTGGATTCGCGAATGGCGAATTCGCCGCCGGAGGGCCTCTCGAGTATGTGCACGCGAACCGCGCCGACGTACGGCGCGCCGGTTTCGGAGATGCGCACCGTCTGATTAACGACGATCGAATCAGCGACCGAGCGATTCGTGTATGCGGCGCGATACATCAGCCGGTCGCTTTGCGAATCGAGCTTGGCACCGGGAACCGGCTGGGGAACGTCATCACGGCCCGGATTACTGGTCGGATCGAACGAAGGCACCGCGAAAGGAGATCCCGAAGCTTCTGAAAAGGTCGAATCCGCCGGACTTGCGAAATCCGCTTCGAACTCAAACAGCCTTACGGTGTCTGCAGCATCGCCGTATTCCGTTGCGGTGTATCCGAGAAACATACCGGGCGAATCGGCAGGAGGCGGAACGATGCCGTCGAGATCGACCGGCAGCAGGCCTCCGATCCTCATTGTCGTCGGCGAGGCAAGGTCGAAATAGATGAAACCCGCGGAAGGATCTCCCGACAGGAGTTTTTCACGATCGAAGGCGAACACGCCCGTGCCGGCGTATTCGCTTCCGTAGAACTCGTCGGTCGTCATATAGATCGCGTCCGACCAGACCGCCAGCTTCGGATAATCGTTGAGCTTCACGTTCGGCATCACGAACTCGTAGACGTAGTAGTCGCCCGCCGGATCGGAGGTCTTCGAAACGGCGATCATCTGGCGGAACGGCGGGAAAGCCTTGCAGAACTGACTAAGGATCCAGCGGTCGGCAAGCGGGTCGTGCAGAACGATCGGATCTCCGTCGTCGCGGGTCGAGCAGTTCGTGCCCAGTGAAGCGAACAGGCTGGACATCTTCAGTGGCGGCGTTACTGGGTTTCCCGCCTTGTCGAAGACCCTGAACAGAGCGTTCGCCGCCTGGACGTAATGCGAGGGCCCTACGTCTCCTATTGTGTCCGGCGGAACGATCCGGAATCCATAAGCGGCGAAATTGTCGTTGGAGCTCAGGCCCTCAAAAGAAACCGACGGAGCAGGCATCGGCGCGCCGGCAATTGTGCCGACCGGGCGTTCCGTGTCAGGTATCGCGTTCTCGACCTGTTTTCGAAACGGTATCCTGTTCGGCACCTCGCGCGCCTGCTGTTCCGCACGGCCCATCTTTCCGCTCTTTTTCCACGATTCGGGAACGGCGGGCGCCAGATCCCGGACCGGGACCGACACCCCGCTTGCGAAAGCCGGGACGAATACCGGACGCAGCTCGCGGAAGACCCTCGAATCTTCCTGCCGCGCGGAACCACGGGTTTCGAACAGGTCGAAAGAAGCGGCGATGAGCGCCGAAACACAGAAAACAGCCGCTGCGATCGCTTTGGTTTTTCGCATATCCGCGGATCGATCTTCAGGAGGGAAAACTCATCCAAAACCTCAGATCTTACCGAACAGCATAAGGACTCCGACCGCGATGAACAGGACCGCGGCGACTCTCTGAACCCACTCGGCCGGAATGTACTGAGAAACGAACCCTCCCGCCAGGGCCCCCAGCAGAGTAACGATAACAAGCGCAAGCGAAGCCCCAAGAAATACCGAAACGATCGCCTTGGTCTTCGCGGTCATCGCGAAGACGGCTAGCTGGGTCTTGTCGCCCAGTTCAGCAAGAAAAAGTGTGGCAAATGCGGTCCAAAAGATCTTCCATTCCATCGTTAAATGTGCTCCCGAGTGTCTGTCGAGGTTACCGTCAATTCTAACCCGTTCACGCCTAAACTGTCAGCAGGCGTCCGAAAGGACGTGTCTTTGTTTCCCAATCTGTTGCAATTCCACGGTTTTCGGTTAAAATTCACAGGCAAATTCAGCTTCTCCGACAGTTTCTCCCTCGTATTTCGAAACATCTCTCGTACCCGTAAAGGAAAAGACTATGAGAAATCTATTCCGCAAGAAATCCATCGAGCAGATCAAGGCGGACGCGGCGGCAGGATTCACGGCTCACGATTTCAGCGAACTGGAAGGCGGTACGCACCTCAGAAGGTCGCTCGGATTGTTCGACCTGACGATGCTGGGCATCGCGGCGATCATCGGAGCCGGCATCTTCGCGATGGTCGGCCAGGCGTCGTACGACGGCGGACCGGCGGTGATATTTCTCTTCGTCTTTTCCGCGATCGCCTGCGGGTTCGCCGCGCTCTGCTATGCAGAGTTCGCGTCGCGGATACCGATCGCGGGATCGGCATATACATATACATACGCTTCGATGGGCGAGCTCATCGCGTGGATCATCGGATGGGACCTGATCGTCGAGTACGCGATCGGGAACATCGCGGTGGCGATCTCCTGGTCGGACTATTTCACAGGAATGTTGCGCGGATACGGGATCAATATTCCGGCGTACCTCACGATGGACTACCTTACGGCTTCGAGGACCTTCGAGGACAGCCACAAGGTGATCGAGGGCGCGATAGCGCAGGGCCAGACGCTCGAGGCTATGCGAAATATGAGCGGCGACGCGCTCGGGCAGATCTCCGAAGGGTTGACCCCTCGGGTCGTAGAAGCTTACGCAGCCTGGAACTCGGCCCCGGTCGTCGGAGGCTGGCACGTCGTGGTCGATCTTCCTGCGTTGATGATCACGTTCTTCATCACGACGCTCGTGTTCATAGGAATTCGGGAATCGAAACTCGCCGCGAACGTGATGACGATCCTGAAGATAGGGATCATCCTTCTCGTGATCTCGCTCGGATTCAACTACGTACAGCCGGAGAACTGGTCGCCGTTCGCTCCGAACGGGGTTGAGGGAATCCTGAAGGGCGTCGCCGGCGTCTTCTTCGCGTACATCGGATTCGACGCGCTTGCGACCACCGCTGAAGAAGCGAAGGACCCGCACCGCGACCTCCCGAAGGCGATGATCCTCTCGCTTGTGATCTGTACCGTTCTGTATGTCGCGCTGGCGCTGGTCCTGACGGGAATGGTCAGCTACAAGTTCCTGAACGTCGGCGATCCGCTGGCGTTCGTCTTCGGTCCGGAAGGCGTGAACATTCCTTGGGTGGCCCAGGTGATCGCGGTCAGCGCGGTGATCGCCATCGGAACGGTGTTCCTGGTTTTCCAGCTCGGACAGCCGAGACTGTGGATGGCGATGAGCCGCGACGGCCTTCTGCCGAAGATATTCTCTTCGATCCATCCGAAGTTCAAGACGCCCTGGTTCTCGACGATCATCACGGGACTCGTCGTCGCGATCCCGGCGCTGTTCATGAACCTGGAGGAGGTTACGGACCTGACGGTGATCGGGACCCTGTTCGCGTTCGTGCTGGTCTGCGCGGGCATGCTTGTGAAGGACAAGGAGTTCGAGGGATCGAAGCGGTTCGTGCCGCATATCAACTCGAGGTTCATCCTTCTGCCGCTGCTTCTCGCGGTGCTTTTCACCGTCTATTATTTCAACCCGACGATGTTCTCCGATTTCTTCAGCGTGGTTCCGGAGGGAGACGAGAGCTGGCTCAGGGCGCTTTCGCACAAGATCCCGATGACGGTCTATCTGCTGGTTGCGGCTGGCATCGTGGGCGCGAGTCTCTGGAAGAACATTTCGCTGATCCCTTGCCTCGGGCTCCTGTCGTGCGGGTATCTTATGACGGAGCTCGGGATCACGAACTGGGAAAGGTTCGGGATCTGGCTCGCGATAGGTCTGCTGATCTACTTCTTCTACGGATACAAGAACAGCAATCTGAACAAGGCCGAGAATGAGCCTCTCCCGGCCGACGGGCCTCCGCCGCCGGACGCGGCTGAAGAGCTTAAGGAAGAAGAGGAGTAGTTCTCTGTCGTCAAAGATCACAAGGCTGTCCGTTCTGGGCAGCCTTTCTCTTTGCGGTGCTTGGCGGCTTTGCGTCTTTGCGAGAGTCTCCTGTTTCACCCCAAAGCTCCGTTGACCGAGACTGAAGACCTCCCGCAAAGGCGCTAAGACGCAAAGTTACGCAAAGAAGAAGATTTCAAAAGGAATCGAAGATCGCTTGAGAACTTAGTTCCGGTTTCTTTGCGGCACTTGGCGGCTTGGCGACTTTGCGAGAGTCGCTTTTTCTTCTAGCGGGCTTATCCGTTAAGACTGAAGACCTGCCGCAAAGGCGCTGAGGCGCAAAGTTCCGCAAAGAAGAACCTAAAGAACAGATGGTTTCATGAATCCTCTGATGAGAACCGTGCGAATTAATTGTCAATGGCAGAACACATCCTCGAAAGAACACAGGTGATCGATCTCCCGATCGAAGAAACATTCGAGTTCTTCGCCGACGCGAGGAATCTAGAGCGCATCACGCCTCCCGAACTGAACTTCCGGATCACGACTCCTGAGCCGATCGAGATAGGCGAAGGAACGCTGATCGATTACCGTCTGAAACTCCGCGGCGTTCCTATGATTTGGAAGACCCTTATTTCCGAATGGGAACCGCCCTTCTCGTTCACAGACGAAGCGCTGAAGAGCCCGTACACCCAGTGGATCCATCGCCACACGTTCAGAGGGCTCGGCAAAGACAGGACAAAGATCACCGACCGGGTCAGGTACCGCCTGCCGCTAGAGCCTTTCGGCGACCTCGCGCATTGGTATGTAAGGCGGGAACTGCGCTACATCTTCGATTTCCGCTCCCGGGCGGTCGAGGAGATCCTACAGCCGAAGTTCGTTCCTGCTAGCAACGCAGCATGAATATACTTTGCGCTACTTTGCGGCTTGGCGGCTTTGCGAAAGTCTTGGTTCTCGAATCGGATCTCGCTGATTTAAGACAAGGGAGTTCCCGCAAAGGCGCGAAGACTCAAAGTTCCGCAAAGAAGAAGATTCATCGCGGTTCAACGGCCTCCACGTCTCCCTACAATTTCAAAACGAGTTACGCTAAGATGTTGGCGCCTTCCGACAGCGCCTATGAGAGTACTTCTGATCCTTTTCAGGCCCGACGAAAGGGACTCGGGAACGCTCGCGCTCGACATATGCCGGAACGCCCGGCGATTCGGGCTTGACGTTTCCGTTGCCGCCTTTGGTCCCGGAGAACTTGAAGACGCCTTCGAACTGCACGCATCTGCGTTCTACAGGCTTGAAAGTGAGTCTTCGCTCGACCTCAACAGCGCGTACTGTCTCCGAAACGTTATCCGCGACCAGAAGATCGAGATCGTCCACGCGTTCGGAGTCGGCGAAGCGTTTCTCGCAAGGATAGCTTCCGTCGCGGGCGGCCCATTGAAGCGAATCCTCCATCTCCAGGACCAGCACTTCGATAAGCCGGAGGTCTCCGACAGGTTCGGCCTCAAATCGGCAGCCAGGATATCGGACGCCGTCCTGCTTCCGACTCGGGCCGCCTTCGCGATGCTGAGAGTGTCCGGTATCGACACCCGAAAGAACTTCTTCTTCGTACCCCCCGGCATCGATCGCGGCAGGCTCACGTCACACGGAGGGACGTTCCGGAAAGAACTCGGGTTGAACGACGATCACATTCTTATAGGGATGAGGGCGCCGTTTGATTCTTCCGGGATCGACCATATGACGGTCTGCCGGGCTCTTCCGAGGGTGATGGACAAGCACGAGAAGGCGAGATTCGTGTTTGCCGGATCCGTCGGTGAAGATGGAGAGTTCGTGCTGGCGCAATGCGCTGAATTTTGCGACGAGGCCGGGATAGGAGACCGCGTTCTCTTCGTCACCGACATCGCGGATTCGGACCGTGTGCTTTCTTCGATGGACCTGTTCGTTTATTCGGCAGATAACGGATCGGCGCCGCTTTCGGTAGCGGAGGCCATGATGCTCGGCCTTCCTTCGGTCGTTTCGGACACAGACCTTCTGGCAGAGATGACGGACGGAGGAAAGCGCGCGGAGATCTTTATGCGAGGCGACGAAGAGGAGCTCGCGAACAAGCTGCTTTCGCTGATCAAGAGCAGGAAACTCAGAGAGAAACGGGCAAGAGAAGCGGGGGACTTTGCCGAAGGGAACTATTCGATCGACCGAATGATGATGAGCCTGAAGACGCTTTACACGGAGCTACTGTCTGCGGAGGACTGAGGACTGATAGTCTAGAAGTGACGAAGGTCAAGTATTCGTCTGGGTGCATCCTTGGAGTCCGCGAAGCGGACGTCATATTACTAGCCCCACACGAGCCGAAGGCGCAGTGTGGGGAGTGATCGGAATACATAGTTGAGCCGCGTTAGCGGCGGTATGAGTCTCGATCCTGCCTCAAACCTGATCGAATTCCGGACCTGTCATCGATACAGTTCCAAGTCGCCACAAACCACATCCTGGGGCTTCTTTGCCGCTTGTTCCATCAGGTCCCAGATCTCATGATCGTCAGATACGAAGTCATGAGTCAGAAAATCTTTAAGGAGTTCAGGCTCTTCGATCACGAGTAGAATGTCGCCGGATTTCTTCAATATTGTCCTTACCTTTTCCACGAACTCGTCGTAACTCTCTGAAAACGTCAAGACTCGATAGATGGCTCCTTTCGCATTCGAAGGAATGTAATCGGAGACTACATCGGCTAAGCCGGTCCAATATTTGTCTGTATCCATTTTGCCAATGCGGTGCCGACGCTAACGCGGCTCGGATTCAGAATGATGTCGGTGGCTGGCGGTTATCGATCTGCTTCATACATCCGGGCGGACGCGAATTGCTAGTAACATGTCGGGCCGATGGCGCTCCTCATTGATCCATGTTCCTTGGTCCCTGGTCCCTGGTCAATGTTCAGTCCGTCAGCCACACATCGAACACCCATCCGGTCCTTCCTTCCCAGCGGACGCGGCACCATCGGCCCGTCCTCCCGCCGATCGTCTGCGTGTTCGACTGACAGCTTTCCATCACGACAATGTCGCCGTGCGGGATCTTCGCAAGCCTTTCTCCGGAACTGGCGCTCGGCCGGTCGCGAAGTGCGAGAAACCCGTCGCCCGGCGAGTTCACGCGCTTGATGACCTCTTCGTCGTACTCCGGGTCCTCGTCGTACGGCGGTTCTTCCTCAGGGATCGGCAGAGGGACTTCTTCAGGGTCCAGGTCGGCATCCGAACCGTTCTCGAGCCGGTTGCTTAGCTCCTCTATCCTCTGCTTTAGTTCCTCAACTTCAGGGTTGTCGTTTTTGTTTTCACCCGCCGGAAGTCCCGCGTTTCCATTAGAACTGATGAAGAAGAAATAGACCGCTACCGTGGAAGTAAGGGCGGTGAGGAACAGCAGTGTGACGATGATCGCCACGACGATCTTAATGTTAACACCGCTCCGCGCGGTCCCGGACCCGACTGACGTCCCGGAAACCGCGCCGGCAGTCGTCTGTTCACGGTCGGGAATGTCTATCTTTACGCGGGCATTGTCAAGTGTTTCAGCCGCAGGGATCGGTTCCGTGTCAGGACCGTTAAGGTCGTCCAGCACAGCTCCGTCCGTAAGACAGAAACTGAGCGTCTCGTCTGTGTAGGTATTACCGCATTTCGGGCATTGCTTCATATGAGGAGAGGAGGCCTTTCCCGGGACTCCGCGATCATATCCTCAGAGGCATCACGACGTACTGGTATTCGTAGTCGGACTCGCCCGCAATACGCATCTGCACCTGGCCGTTGCTGTTCTTGAACTCGAACGAGATCAGCGGCGATCCGCCGGTCTCCCGGACCATTACCTTCTCGCCGTCGGTTTCCTGCTCCGTTTCCGAGGCCTCCGCCCCGACAGTGGACGCGACCGAAAGAAAGTCCTGAAGATACTGCGCATTGAATCCGATCTCGGTTTCCGGTCCTTCGTAAACTGCATCGACCCGTTCGACAGCCTCGCCTTCCTCCGAGGAGTGCGCCGTAACTTCGATCTCGTTCTCTTTGATCTTGAGCTTTACCGACCGAGTCCTTTCGTCTGCCATCAGCGACACACGGGCCACCGCGTCCTTCATCTCGTTCGAATCGAACTCGGCTCGCTTGTCGTTGTCCTTCGGGATCACCATGTCGTAGTTCGGGAACGTTCCCGAGAGTTTACGGGTGATTAGCAGGCGGTTGTCGACCTCGAAGTAGATGTGGTTCTGGTCCTCGCCGAAACTGACCGCGGCGCCCGTTCCGCGCGAGATCTTCACGAGCTCGATCAGGGCCTTCTTCGGTATGAGCGAGTCCATCGCTTCATCCGCAAGGCCGTCGATCTTCTTGTCGATGTAGGCCAGACGGTATCCATCGGTCGTGACCATCCTAGCCGTGCCTTCTTCGATCATGAACTTGGCGCCCGAAAGCGTGAACCTCGACTGCTCGTTTGTGATCGCGAAACTCGTGTTGACGATGAAGTGATTGAAGATCGCCGCGGGCAGCGACAGCGGCGCCGATTTGAACACCGGAACTTCGGGGAACTGGTCCCTGGAAACTCCCGCGAAACGGTACTTCGCCTGACCGCATTTGAGGTTGACCCAGTCGTTGTCGTCCTTCTTGAAGTGAAGCGCCTCGTCAGGAAGAAGCCTGACTACGTCGAAGATCTTTCGCGCCTGAACGCACATCGAGCCGCCCTCGATGATCTCGGCTTCCGCCTCGCAGCGGATCGTGACGTCAAGGTCGGTGCCGATTATCCGGATCGTGTTCTCGCCGACCGATTCGATGAGGATGTTCGAAAGCACGGGGATCGTGGACTTCTTTTCGACGATGCCTTGTACGTACCCCAGTTCTTCCTTGAGAGCGCTTTGCTCGATCTTAAATTCCATTTCTTGGCTAACTCCTGTTCGTTGATTCTCCCAATCTTATTCCACTTTCCGTCAATTCACACGCCGCAGTTTCCAAGTCCCGTTCTCGATCTGCTCTGCCTCGAACAACAGTCCCTCATATACGTTCTCGTCGGCGTTGTGAATCCTGTCCGAAGGGAATCTGTACTTGATGATCACGTTTTTGAAACCTCTTTTCTCGGCTTCGCCGGCAACCGACTTCCAGATCTCGCCGACCTGTCTTTCGACCTCGTCTTCTTCTCTCACCCTTGCGTCGTTCCGATAGTCGACGATCATCACACGCTCGCCTCCTACCGTGTCCTCCTCGATAAACACGTCCGCCGACTTTCCGGAGCTGAAGTTCACCGTCTTCCGGTTCTCGTCAGTTACGACTGCACAAGATGAGAAGATCAGGACCAGGATCAATGAGATCGTCTTTTTCATTCGGGACCGGCGGCGCTTTTATCTTACTTCTAATAGATACTCTGTTTATTTCCAGTAGTAGTAGTAGGAGCTGTGGAAATGTGGAAATCGATGTTAACTGACTACGCCGTTTGAAGTTCCGGTTCCACAGCCTATGTTGAAAGATTGTGTGAATCTTGATCTTCTGTGGATGATTTCGCCATTTCCTCTTTCAGCAGCCGTTTTCCTCAGGTCATTCGAGCGGCTCCGTGTGGAAATGTGGAAAACTACTCCTCGAAAGCTCATTTTCCGGGCCTTTCGTCACAACCGGGGAAATCGTCATGTGGAAAAGAACAACGTCCCGAAGACGCTTGCAGGGCTTCAACTAACTGCAAAGACTGTCGATAAGTTCGCTGACCAGCTTGTGGAATTCCCGGTCCTCCTTCACGAGGTTCTCGATCTTGTCCACCGAGTGCATTACCGTCGTGTGATGCTTGCCTCCGAACTCTTTTCCGATCTCCGGGAAACTATGTTTCGTCATTCGCTTGCAAAGGTACATCGCGACCTGCCGTGGAAGCGCGATCGCGCGCGAGTTGTTCTTTGACTTGATCTCGTCGACGGTCAGTTTGTAGTGCGACGCTACGGTCTTCGTTATCCGCTCCATCGTAACGCCTTCGGACTGTTCTGAGTCGATGATGTTCTTCATCGCGTCCTGGGCAAGCATCTTCGAGATCGGAAGTCCCCGGAGCGAAGAAATGGCGATCAGGCGCACGAGCGTGCCTTCGAGCTCGCGTATATTGCTTTTTATCTTGCTGGCAATAAAGAACGCGATGTCGTCCGGAAGCTCGAATCCGTCGATATCCGCCTTGCGTTTCAGGATCGCGACCTTGGTTTCAAGATCGGGCGGCTCCATATCGACGATCAGGCCCCACTCGAACCTTGAGTGCAGGCGCTCCTCCAGCGTCGGAATCTCCCTGGGCGGACAGTCGGAAGTGATCACGATCTGTTTCTGGTCGTTGTGTAGCGCGTTGAAAGTGTGGAAGAACTCTTCCTGGGTCCTTTCCTTGCCGGCCATGAACTGGACGTCGTCCATCAACAGGACATCGATCGACCTGTATTTGTCGCGGAACGTCTGCGTCTTGTCGTAACGAATGGCGTTGATAAGTTCGTTCATGAACTTCTCGGCCGAGATGTAAGCGACGCGCAGGTGGCGGTTCCGGAGCCTGATCGCGTGTCCGATGGCGTGCATCAGGTGCGTTTTCCCGAGTCCGACGCCGCCGTATATGAACATCGGATTGTAGGCTTTGCCGGGCTGATCGACGACCGCCTCCGCAGCGGCGTGTGCGAACTGGTTGCAGGATCCGACGACGAATGTCTCGAATGTATATTTCCGGTTTAGAGTGTTCTCGATCGGCTCCAGATCGACGAACTTGGTCTGGTTCTTCTGATAGAAAGGGTCGAAGACGATCTTCTCTTCGACATCTTCGTCCCGGCCCTCGCCCGGAACCTGATCCCGTGCTTCAAGAGTGCCGGTTTCCTTTTCCCCTTCGACGATTTCCCACTTAAGCTTGTAGTTCTCAAGATTTAGTTCCGCAAGCGTCTGGTCGAGAAGGTCCGAGTAATTCGAGTTGATCCACTCTTTGTTGATCTGGCTGGCGCGGAGATGAAGCACTCTTTCCTGCTCATCACACCCTTTGAACTTGATGGGACGAAACCAGGCATCGAAGATCTGGCGGTTGAGTTGCTGTTCTACTGAACTCAGCACGTTCGACCAGACATTCGTATTTGCTACCGAAGACTCCATAGGTTTCTTTCGGAAAAACTCCTTTCGAAAGGCGTTCCGCCTATTTTGAAATTACTGCTGGGAGGCAGGTCTTAAACACCTGAAATGCGACTTCAGAGCAGATTATCCAAACCGTTCTTTTTTGGTGGCTTTACAAGAAAAGAACCGGCTTGTCGACCGGGTTTTTCCACAGAGTTTTCCACAGGTTTGCGGGAAATCGCTTAAAACTTAAAGTATAACTTTAAGTCACTTATTTTCAACAAGTTACAAGGACTCCCCTCTCTGAAATGTGCGTAAGATTATCAGAGATTGAAGGGTATTGCAAGTAGTTATCCACAGGTTTTGGAATAAACACTCTTAAAAGGTTGGAAGCCCTTTTTGCGCAAGCATTTGTAACATCCTCGCAACGTTTGTTTAACGCATCTGAGACATCCCGGAGAACGAAAAAGACCGCCTTCGAAGGCGGTCTTTTTCAAAGATCACGAAGGTTGTCGATCAATCATTCGCTCTGACTGACCGATGAACCTCCGGATGTCTTCTTCTGCACATTCGAGGGGCTGCCCATATAGCGAACCTTGCTTGCTCCGGAGAGATCGGCGATCAGGTCCTTCGAGACGTTTACCGTGGCGCGGCTGGCACCACTGCCGTCGACGCTGACCTTGTCGGCTGAGAGTTCGCCGGCGTCTATTTTGCTTGCGCCGCTCATATCGAGGGTCAGGCTTCCGGTCTTACCCGAAACTTTCACGCGTGACGCTCCGGAAAGGTCAAGAACGAGCTCTTCGTTCCCGATATTCGATATGACTGCGTTAGAGGCGCCAGAAAGATCGACCCGCTCTATGTTCGGAGTGGTGATCCGGATCGTCAATCTGCTTCTGGTCGAATAGCGCTTCTCTGATTCGATCCTTAAAGTTTCGCCGTCGATCCTGGTCTTTATGAGGGGCAGCAGATTGTCATCGGCTTCCACCTCAACGCTTTGTTCTTTGCCCGCGACGATCTCCACATTGAAAACGCCGCCGACATCAACCTTTGTGAACTCCGAGACATTCCTCTTCTCGGTAACGACATTCCCCGATCCCTTGACTTTTTCAAAGAAAGAGATCGACGGCATGCTGACCGCGGGCAACGATCCGAACGAGAACATCTTTGCCAGGATGATGCCCGCCGCAATTGCGACTATGAATATAAGAATTCCTATCTTTTTCATGATTCCTCCACGAATACTGACTGAGCCTAGGCCGTTCAACAGAACGCTTCAGCGGTTTCAAAAGTTCTCCTGAACTCGAAAGATCGTAAGAATATTTGGGTTTTATACCGGAATCCGCCCAAATGCGAGCACAAATCAAGTCAACAACTAATGTTGTCTTTGGGATCTCTAAGGAAGCGCGTTATACTTTTTAACGGGGTTAGATCTGGTTTAACACTGAGGGAGAATTGGGATGAGAAAGTTGATCTTGGGAATTGCGCTGGTTGTTTGCCTCGACGCGGCGTTCATATGGATGATGTCTATGGAGGCCGAGATCCCGGAGATGACCCACGCAGTCGTTCCCAGGGCGGCCGTGTCTTTGATCAGAGAAAAACCATCCCTCGAACCTGTTGTGATAAGTGACAGCGAGCCATTTCGGGACCATACACCTGATCGGGCGGCGCGCGCTGAAGGCAGGAAGCCAGATCTGAAGCCCGCAAGTTCCGTTCGCAGACTCAACACAACCAGATCCGACCAGCCTGATACTCCTTCCGTCGGCGCGAAGAACCTCTTTCCCGACACGATAATCTATGTGGGACAGTTCAAGACCTACGATTCACCCGATGCGCCGGTCAAGTCTGCGTGCGACAAGACCCCTCTTGAACCCAAAGACAGCTCCGACGGCCACACTCGCAAGCCTGAAAAGAGGTCTTTTGAGTCGCGAGCTATCGGCGTCATAAAGAAGCCCTACAAGTGGATCAAGGCATTCGCCTCGAAGATCAGTCCCTAAACAACAGAATTCAAGAATCGCTTGCTTGGAGACCCTTTATTTTTCCGGTGGCCCGAGGCGTTCCGGCCGAAGCTGTCCCGGACCAATCGACCCCTTCCGTCTCAGGGATTTAACAAAACCGTAAAAAACTGAGAGACTCTTGCGGAAACGAACCGCATATGACGATCTCCAGCGTTGACACCTTCGGGACAGCGATCAACTGCATAGACGGCCGCGCCCAGCATCCGGTAAGCGAATGGGTGCGCCTGCACGGAAACGTCAAGTATGTCGATGTGATCACGACACCGGGCGCAGACGGAATACTCTCGCAGTTCAAAACGGACCGCGCGCGCTATACGAGGGACGAGGTTATTCTGTCCGTGCGGCGCCATCAGTCAGCGCTTGTCGCAGTCGCCGGGCATTTCGACTGTCTCGCAAATCCCTGCAAGTTCGAGGTCCGAAAGGATGAGATC
The DNA here is from genome assembly GCA_024103495.1 of Aridibacter famidurans. GTDB lineage: Bacteria > Acidobacteriota > Blastocatellia > Pyrinomonadales > Pyrinomonadaceae > Aridibacter > Aridibacter famidurans. The sequence continues at coordinate 19,687 of JAGFIQ010000108.1, read as the reverse complement.
CGCGCCGCCGCCGAGCGAGTAAAGAAATGGGATCTGGGTGTTCGCGTGGTAGGCCTGTACGTCAACGAATGGAGTTCGATCGACGTTATCTGCGACACGGACAATGATTATCCGCAGATCAGAAGCTGGTTGTAATCGCGCTTAGCGGAAATAGTGGAAATAGAAATAGAAGTGGATCGACTGTCCGAAGCCTATGAAGAAGCCGAATGCTGCGCCGAACAGCTCGATCATACGCAGATTGTCCTTCGCCACTGACAAGACAAGCGCCTCGAGCTTCTCGGCGGGATAATTGTTGACCTTCTCACGTACCACACCGCCTATATCGAACTCCTCGATCGCTTCGGGCAGTTTTTGCTTCGCAGCGTCAATGATCACGTTCGTCAGCGCATCTCCGGCGTTCCGGATCTGCTCGTCGGAGATGTGCCTAGACAAACGGCCTATCGGTGCGTGAAGAAGGGAGTCGATCTGCCTTGAAAGAACCTCGTTGACGATCTTCGCGGTCTCCTCGCGCTCCAGAACTCCTTTGAGTCCCCCTGTCAGTAGTTTCCTGAGTTTCGCAACCGCTTCCGGATGAGCGGAACTCAAGAGGTCGCGGATCAGCCTCGGTTTCAGTGCCTCCAGCGAATCCGCGAGATATGCCGCGATCGACTTGCGCATCTGTTCGCCCTGCAGAACACGCAGGATGTTCATGGTCAGTTGCGCCTTCAGCCTTTCCAGCTGTTCGGGTGCGACCTGGCCGATTATCTCCGGCAGTGGTCTTGAAAGGGCATTGTCGATCGACCTGCCAACAAAGGATTCGGCCTCTACGGCGAAGAAATCACCCTTAAGAGTTTCCTCGATACGCTTGGGAAGGCTTTCGTCGACCAATTGATCGACCTCGCGGAGCAGATTGTCGCGGGAAACGAAGATCTTTTTGAAAAACGGAAGCTGCTCGTAATAGTTGTGGACCTCTTTCTTTATGAGGGAACTGATCTGGTCCTTCGTGCGGTCCTCGGTAGCGATCTCCGCCAACTGATGAACTACCGGATCGATCTGCTCAAACGCCTTCTCCTTAAGAAGAGACACCGCATCGTCCGTGAACAGCTCGCGAAGCGGAGCCTGCTCTTCCACGAGTTCGTCCACTTTGCCGCTGATGAATGCCGCGATCGTCTTCTCGAGCGCCGGTTCCTGGACCACCGCCGCGATCCTTGCTTCGAGGAACATCAGGAGCTCGTCGAACGTGTTGTCCGAGATGGTCTCCGAAAGCTTCTGCGACATCATTTCGTCGACCCTTGAGCCGACAAAGACCTGAATCGTCTGGGACGTCTCCTCGCTGCGTATGACCTCTCCGACATAGTCGCCTATCCTCATCCGAAGCGTGCCGACGGTTTCGATCAATGTTCCTCGGAACTTCTCCGGAACGGCCTCGACAAGCGACGGGTGGTCGCGTTCAAGCAGATCGCGCGTGTAAGAATCGACCACGCCGCGTATTTTCTTCTGAAGGAACTCTTTTTCGAACAATTCTTCGAGCACGGTTTCCTGAGAGACCAACTCTTCGCCTACGGCCTTTCCGATCGCCTTCGCGAGCTTTTCGCGGTGGCGGGGGATCATTCCCTGGGGAAAAACAGTGATGCCGAGAAGTTTGACGGGCCTGCGCGGCCGGAACAGCATTCGGACGGCAAGCCACGCGCCCAGGTAGCCGTGAAGCGTCGCCATAAACACCAGCGAAGCAAGGTGAAACCAGATGCTGGAGATCACCGGTTCGATCGTCTGCCAGAAATCCATTCGGTTAGTAGACCTGAAATCCCTTCGAGTTAAAACAGAATTCGGAAAACTCCTTTAGCCATTCGTAATCGACGCTGTAATTCTTCCACTTCTCGTCGTCGTCCCTGTAGAGCGTCCCGTCGTCGGGTTTTTCGGTCACGCTCAGGTCAGAGAAGATCCTCATTCCCGGCGACATTCCGGGCAGGATCTCGTCGCGTATCTTTCCTCCTATTTCGTGCGCCTCTTCGACCGAGACCTTTGTACCCGCCGCGTTGTAGCTCATCTGACGGATCTTGCCGTCGCCGATCACGTCGAACGATTTGACTATCTCGAGCAAAGTCTTCCAGTTCCATACGCTTGCCCGAAATTCGAAGTTCTCCGACCCAAGGTCGATCAAAGTGAAGCTCATCAGTACATCTCCTCCCAAAAAATGCTAGTTTGAATGACACCTCGCGTCAATCAACCCCGGAGCTTTGGTCAACCGTTCCCGAAACGAATATAATCGAGGCCTCTATGACAAAGTCCGTTTCGTACTCCGACGCCGGCGTCTCGATCGACACCGCAAATCAAGCCGTTGCAAGAATTAGGGAGTTTGCCAAGTCCACGTTCAACGAGCGAACGCTGACCGACATAGGCAGTTTCGGTGGAATGTTCGACGGCCGCTTCCCGGAAATGGAAGAACCTGTTCTGGTCGCTTCAGCCGACGGCGTGGGAACCAAGCTTAAGATCGCCTTCGAGACCGGTATACACAGTACGATCGGCCAGGACCTGGTCAATCACTGCGTCGACGACATCCTCGTCCAGGGCGCGAGGCCTCTTTTCTTCCTGGATTATTTCGCCACCGGAAAGCTTTCGGCGGACGTGACCGCGTCGGTCGTGGAAGGCCTTTCGATCGCCTGCCGCGAGAACGGCTGCGTCCTGCTGGGAGGCGAGACGGCGGAGATGCCAGGTTTTTACGAGGAAGGAGAGTATGACCTGGCGGGATTCGTCGTGGGCGTGGTCGACAAGAAGAACGTGATCGACGGAAGTTCGATCGAGCCCGGCGACGTAGTGCTGGGACTTCCTTCGAGAGGCCTTCACACGAACGGTTACTCCCTGGCGAGAAAGCTCTTCTTCGAGATAGGCGGATTCCGGCCCGGCGATTCGCCGGACGAACTTGGCGGCGAGACCGTCGGCGAGGTGCTTCTGACTCCGCACAAGAGCTACCTTCCGGAACTGGGCGAATTGATCGGCAGCGGAAAGATAGAAGGGCTTGCGCATATCACAGGCGGAGGACTTCTGGATAACATCCCCCGGATCCTCCCCGAAGGAACCGCGGTCCGGATCGAACGCGGTTCGTGGACCGAACTTCCCGTGTTTGGTCTTATGCAGCGCCTTGGGAATGTCGAGGACCGAGAGATGTTCCGTACTTTCAATATGGGGATCGGGATGGTCGTGATCTGTTCTGCCGGCGAGAAGGACGCGGTCGTTGAGCACGTGAAGTCGAAAGGCGGCGATTGCCTTGCGATCGGCGAGATCAGGGAAGGAAACGGCGAGGTCGAGATCGCCGGCGTATAAACGATGAGGATCGGGATTCTGATCTCCGGAAGGGGATCGAACATGGTGGCGATCACTAGGGCCGTGCAGGAAGGAAAGGTCCCGGATTCCGAGGTCGCCGTCGTCATCAGCGACAAGAGCGCCGCGCCGGGCCTCGAAAAGGCGTCTGCGCTCGGCGTCGAAACCGCGGTTGTGGCCCGCAAGGGCAGGCCTCGCGAAGAGCACGACGCGGAGATAGTTTCCGTATTGAAGGACAAAGAGGTCGACCTGGTATGTCTCGCAGGGTATATGCGGCTTCTTTCGCCGTCGTTCGTCCGCGAGTTTCCAAACCGGATCATCAACATCCACCCGAGCCTTCTTCCAAGCTTCAAGGGCCTCGACGCGCAGAAGCAGGCAGTCGATTACGGGGTCAAGGTCTCCGGATGCACCGTTCACTTCGTCGATGAAGAACTCGATCACGGGGCGATCATCGCCCAGATACCGGTTCCGGTGCTCGACAATGACACTGCGGAGGAACTTTCGGCGAGGATCCTGGAGATCGAGCACGAGACCTATGTTGAGGCCGTCAGAAAGATCGCCGCGGGCGGTTTTCGGATCGAGGGAAGACGGGTCGTGCTCGGCTCGTAATGGCACCGAACCTATAGGATTTTGCTTTGACAAGGCGGCAAGGCATACATAAAATCTAAAGTTTCACTTTTGAAGTGAGAGGAATACTTATATGCCTAAGAGAACATTTCAGCCGAACAACCGCCGCCGCGCAAAGAAACACGGCTTCCGGGCTCGTATGAGCACCAAGGCCGGACGCAACGTGATCAAGCGCAGGAGGCAGAAAGGACGCAAGAGACTGACTCCGTTCCACTACTAAGCCTTCGCCTTCCGAAGACCGAACGCTTAAGAAAACCCGGTGAATTCCGGCGTGTTTACGCCGGAGGAGAACGAATCAAAGGACGTTTTATGACTGCGTTTATCATGCCGTCGGAAACGTCTTTTCAGCGTCTGGGGATAACCGCTTCCCGAAAGGCGGTCGGAAACGCGGTCAGGCGCAACCGGGCAAAGCGGCTTCTGCGCGAGGCGTTCCGTTTGTCGAAGCCGGATCTGCAGGCGCTCGGGACGAAATACGACTGGGTGCTTAACGCGCACGGAAGCCTTTTGGAAACGAAACTCGAAGGACCCCTGCAGGATTTCCGCGAGATCGTTTCGAAGGTCCTCGAACGCGAGACGCGAACCGGAATGGGCGGCCGGGACGTAACACCTCAAAACCGATGAAGTATCTGCTGATCGACCTGCTGAAGTTGTACAAGCGATTTATATCGCCTCTTCTTCCGCAGTCCTGCAGATTCACACCGACCTGCTCCGAATATGCGATGGAGGCCATCGGCAGGCACGGTGCAGTCCTGGGTTCGTGGATGGCTTTCAAGCGTCTTATGCGCTGCCAGCCGTTTTGCGAGGGAGGGCACGATCCGGTTCATTGATCAACGACCAATGACCATTGATCAATGAGCATTGGAGCTCAGTACTCTAGTTTCTATGTCTAACAACGACTCCAGCCAGAATCAGCAGAGGTTTTTGATGGCCGCGATCCTTTCGCTGATCGTGCTGACCACGTGGACCTACTTTTTCGCGCCCGAAGCGCCTCCGGAACAGGCGAACACGAATACGAACGCTGCTAACACGGCCCCGGAGCAGACCGCGGCTCCGGCTCCTACACAGGCTCCGGAACAGAAACCGGAACAGGCCGCCGCCGAGACGCCCGACGAAACTCCCAACAAGCAGATCAAGATCAAGACGCCGCTTTACGAAGCGACGATCGATTCCAGGGGCGCTGTCGCAACCAGCTGGATACTCCTGTTGAACGATTCCGAATCGACCGACGACCGCAAGGCGCTTTACGCTCAGGGATCGACCAAGGAAAAGAAGATTCCCCTGGAACTGGTGCGAAAGAAGGGCCTCGAGCAGGATCCCCGGATCGCGCCTTTCCAGCTTTCGACCGGCGACACTTCCATCGATTCGTTCGTGAACCAGCGCAATTATTCGCTTGAAGGCGATGCCGGCACGTTCGAGCTAAAAGGCAATGAGACAAAGGAGCTGAAGTTCGTTCTTCGCGGAGCGAACGGGGTCGAGGCTACGAAGACCTTTGTCTTCAGGGCCAACGAGTACACGACCGATCTTGCTGTCGAACTTAAGAAAGACGGAAAACCGGTTCCGAACACGCGGCTCGTGATCGGGCCCAGCATCGGCGATCAGGGCATCGAGCGGTACGACTTCTACAAGGTCGAACCCGAAGGCGTCTACAACGCGGCCGGATCCTCCAGCAGGCAATACGCTGCTTCGATCATCGACGAGGGGACCAAGGGCCAGTACAGCGTCGAAGGCGCGGTTGACTGGGCGGGCGTCGGCGACACGTATTTCGCGATGGCGGTCATTCCTCCCCAGCAGACGAACGGCCTCGAGTTCCGTTCAGAATCGTACGTTGAGGAAGTATCGCCTTTTTATAACGGCATCATCGCGTGGGTCACCCGGAGCCAAAGCAATTCGGTGACAAAGCACCTGATGACTGCTTACGTCCCGATCTCCTCGGACGGCGCGGTCAACAAGATCTACACGGGCACGAAGGATTACTTCGTCCTCAGCAACTACAACGGAAAGCTCACGGAGGCCGTCGGCCGGCCTATCGATATCGAGGATTTCATAAATTACGGCTGGTTCTATTTTCTGACGAAGCCTTTGTCCGTTCCGATCCTGTACTGCCTTCGGTTCCTTTACGGATTCACGCACAATTACGGGATCTCGATAATCCTCTTCACGCTCTTCTTCTATTCCCTTCTGTTCCCTTTGAGGTGGTATTCGTCGAAGTCCTTCAAGAAAGCGCAGAAGAACGCTCCGAAGCTGAAGGAGCTTCAGGACAAGATGAAGGCGATGCAGAAGAAGGGAATCCCGAACGACGATCCGAAGATGCGCCAGCTCCAGATGGAACAGCTGAAGATGACGAAGGACGCTCTGCCCATCGGCGGGTGTCTTCCGATGATCATGCAGTTTCCGCTTCTTATCGCGCTGTACATCACGGTCTCGATCTACCTGGGCTTCCGGCAGGAGGCGTTCCTCTGGCTTCCCGACCTCTCGTCCGGCGATCCGTATCACATCCTGGAGTTTGCGTTCGCGATCTCTATGGTGCTGACCTTCAAGTTCTCGCCGACAACGCCGGCCGTCACGCCCGAGCAGCAGATGCAGCAGAAGATGATGACCTACATCATGCCCCTGATGATGCTCTGGATAATGTGGTCGGCGCCTTCGGGACTGCTTCTCTACTGGTTCGCGGGTAACGTGATAATGTTCGGCCAGCAGATGCTGATCAACTGGATGAATCGCGAGGACGACGCCGCGGCGCCGATGATCGAGAACAAGGCGAAACTCTCCACACCTTAGGCAAGCGGAGAAAGACTATGAGCGATGTTTGCAAAGAAGCCGAAGAGTTCATTTCGGACCTTGTCGACGAGGCGGGTTTCGATGTGGATATTTCCTCCGAATTCACCGATGAAGGCTGCGTGATCGACTTCAAAGGTGACGACGCGGGGATGATGCTAAGTGAGAACGGCGAGCTTCTCGACGCATTCGAGACCATCCTGTTCCAGGTTTACGGCCGCGAGCTCGACCGCGAGCACCGCTTCGTATGCGATGCCGAGGGATTCCGGCAGACCCGTACCTCCGAACTTCACGCGATGGCGAAGTTCGCCGCCAAGAACGTGCGCGACAAGGGCGTTCCTTTCACCTTCGGAGTTCTAAACTCGACCGAGCGAAGGATCATCCACCTTACGTTGAGCGAAGAAGAGGATCTGGAAACCGAATCCGTAGGGCAGGGACGCGACCGGCGTTTGCAGGTGCGTTTGAAATAGTCTTGCGAAACAGGGATAAAGGGGATGAAGGAGATGTCGCTTTTCTCCTTCGTCCCCTTTTCGTATTTGTATGGACACGATAGTTGCGCTATCGACGCCGCTCGGACGAAGCGGGATCGGGGTGATCCGGCTCAGCGGCGAAGCCTCGCACGCGATCGTCAAACGGCTGACCGTCGGCGATGCGGATCTCGAACCGCGCCGCGCGACACTTGCCGGCATCGTCGATCCTGCTACCGGAGAAATGATCGACGAAGCAGTCGTCACGTATTTCAAGGCTCCGCATTCTTTCACGGGCGAGGACATCGTCGAGATCAGCTGCCACGGATCGCCGGTCCTTCTGAGACGCGTGATCGATAACTGCCTGCATCTTGACGCGCGGCTCGCCGAGCCCGGCGAATTCACTCTTCGCGCACTTGCGAACGGAAGGATCGACCTGTCGCAGGCTGAAGCCATCCGCGACCTAATAGATTCGAATAGCATCGCGATGACCCGCCAGGCCGTGCGCCAGCTGCGGGGCGAGTTCTCGCACAGGCTCCAGCCTTTGAAGGACAGGCTTCTGGACGTGATCATCGTGCTCGAGTCCGCGCTGGAGTTCGTCGAGGACGATCTTCCGGAAGCGCAGACGGAGAGGCTTGGGGATGAACTCCGCGAGGTCTCGAAAGACCTCGGACGGCTTGCCTCGACATACAAGGCGGGAAAACTTCTCAGGGACGGTTTGAGGGTGGCGCTCGTCGGCCGCCCGAACGTCGGGAAATCGAGCCTGTTCAACGCGCTTCTCGGCCAGGACCGGGCGATCGTCACCGAGATCCCGGGAACGACCCGCGACCAACTGCACGAGAGTTTCACCATCCGCGACATCCCGGTTTCATTGATCGACACGGCCGGATTGCGGGAGACGGTCGACACCGTCGAGACGATCGGCGTCGCGCGGGCAAGACGCGCGATGGCGGACGCGGATGTGGTTGTGGTCGTGCTGGACGCTGCGGAGGAAATGGGTGCCGAGGATCTCGAGGTGCTCGAAGCGACTAGCGAATTGAACCGGATCATCGCTGTGAACAAGACAGACGTGGCGGGCGGCGAAGACCTGGCCGCGAGCCTCGCGGAAACCGGCTCGCTCATCGTGAATACTTCAGCTAAAACGGCCGAAGGTCTGGAGGAGCTTCAGGAGGCGATCGTCGGACCTTTCTCCCCGGCGGACGTGGAAAGCTCGGGCTTTCTTGTATCGGACGCGCGGCATCACGACCTTCTGAGGCGAGCGAAAGAAGAGATAGATTCATCGCTTCCGCTTCTGGAGCGCGGTTCGAGCGAGGAGATCGTACTCGTGGGCCTCCACAACGCGATCCGGTACCTTGGCGAGATCACCGGCGAAACGACGACGGAAGACATGCTCACTCGGATCTTCCAGACCTTCTGCATCGGAAAGTGAATCGGTACTACGGAGCATTCCCGACGGACATAAAACTAGAGAGAAAAACAGGATTTACAGGAAGAGCAGGATTGATAGTTGAGAATTGAGAATTGGGCGATTCAACGATCCCGGGCCCGATTCCTGGGGACTGCTGCATTAGCCCGAAATCAACCAGGTTCAATGACCATTTCCAATTCTCAACTATCAATCCCGGCCATCCTGTCAATCCTGTTTCCCTCTTGTTATGCCCGTCGCTTGCGCTCCGGGTTCCGATTGCCCGTCGCTTGCGCTCCGGGTTCCGATTGCCCGTCGCTTGTGCGCCGGATACTGATACGTGTAACAGGGATGAACGAGGTAAAGGAGATGGCTGCTGCAGAGCACGGACGCTCCGGAGTACCATTCGACGCAACTACCCGGTCGCCGAAATCACCTTCATCCCCTTCATCCCTGTTTTGACAACCGGTGCCCGTCGCGCGAACGATGGGCATAAAACCAAAAGAAGAAAACAGGATCGACAAGATCATTAGGATTGCCGGAACCGATAACTCACGTTGAGCGATACTTGGCAACGTAAAGAACCCGGGTCAGTTACCCTATATATCCCGTCCATCCTGTTTCCTCTCTTCTCTTGCTATGCCCGTCGCTTGCGCTCCGGGTACTGATACGTGTAACAGGGATGAAGGAGGTAAAGGAGATGGCCGCTGCAGAGCACCGACGCCCTGGAGTACCATTCGACGCAACTACCCGGTCGCCGAAATCACCTTCATCCCCTTCATCCCTGTTTACAAGCACTGCTTCATTGAACACTGACGACCGATGGCAGCGGAACATCTCCCGCCACTCCGAACGGCACCGCCTGGAATCCGTCTGTGGAGCCGAATATGTACCACGTGTTGTCGGACGGTCTGAACACCGCCGGATCGAACCGGCCGTCGCCGTCGAAGTCGCCCGGGGCAGGCGTGTCCGTGCCGACTCCCCAGGGGAACGCGAAGAACGAATCGTCTTCCGAACGGATCACGTACCAGTTGCCTTCCGAAGGCCTGAAGAAAGCCACATCCGCTTTGCCGTCGCCCGTCCAGTCTCCGACCGTCGTCCTGTCTCCGGCCGCGCCGAACTGAAATGCCTTTACACCCTGCGACGACCTGAACAGCCAGAACTGGTTGTCAGGGGCCCTGTAAACCGCGACATCATCCATCCCGTCGCCGTCATAGTCCGAGACGATCGGTTTGTCAGCTGCAACGCCGAACGGGACCACGGTCAGGCCTCCGTCGGACGACCTGACGATGAACCAGGTCCCGGAAGAAGGACGATAGACCGCGGGATCGGCCTTTCCGTCGCCGTCGAAATCTCCAGGCGCTGGTATGTCGCCGGCGGAGCCGAACGGGAACGCGAAGAACGAATCGTCCTCACTGCGGAGTATGAACCACTCGCCCGTCGATTCGCGCCAGAAGGCGATGTCCGTCCTGCCGTCGCCCGTGAAATCCGCGGGCACAGGCCTGTCCGAAGCCGTACCGAACGCGAGGCCGCGCGTTCCCTGATCGCTCGAACGCAGAAGCCACCACTGCGACGTGCTGCCTTCAGGCGCGGGCCCTCCGGCGAGAGCGCCCGGACTCGGCCGGAAGACGGAAACGTCGGTCTTGCTGTCACCGTCGATATCGAAATACGGTTTTGAAGAGATGAACGTGCTTCCGATCGTGAAGTGGGGCGAAGAAGCACCCGCGGGATCGACGAATCCGGCTTCCCGAATTCGGACCCTCGCCCTGGGCGTGGGATTGTTCGGCACGGCAAAAGGATGAGATCCGGTGTTCGGAATGTCTTCGGCGATTACGGTGGGGTAAGTCGCGCCGTCGTCGAGCGAGAGCTCGATCGTTACATTCCTGGTGAAGCCACCCGTACTAGTCCACGTGATCGTGGACTGAGAACCGGGAGCGACCGCGATCCCGCTTGGCTGTACGTCGGTGAGAGCGTCGGGCGAACCGTCCTTATTTGTGTCGCGATACCAGCCAATGTCTCTCATCTGCTGCCTCGAAAGATCGAGAGTGAGCGGGAGATTGAGGTTGATGTCGGGCTCCATAAGCAGGTTCGGGCTCGCGTCTGTGTCGAAGTGCGAGATGGAAGATCCGCCCTCGACGGGGTTTGGCGTGTACAGCTGAACGAATCCGTTCGAAGGGTCGCGGCCGTTGACCAGGAACGACGACGCCGTGCTTACGTTGGGTCCGCTCCACAAGACGTTTCCGTCATTGATCGCCGAAGCCATCCTCTCGCCGTTCGTCATATCGTTCCAGAACTTCCCGGTCGTCCGGTCGAACATGTATGTAGTGAACACATCGGGAAATCCATTGAACAACTCGCCGGTTTCGGCATCGGCGAAATCGGAGAACCCGAGGCCGTGCGCGAACTCGTGCAGGATCACGACCAGCAGATTGATAGTTCCGGGCGGGGTCGTGTTGTCGAATCCGTGGTAGAACCTGAGGCCTCCCGCGCAACCCGGACTGGAATTGATCGAACTGTTAAAGGTCGCGTTGATATCCGGATTCGCGGGGCTCCTGTCCGAGCCCGAGAGCTTGTTCGCCAGCGCCTGGTGATACCAGGTTTCGTCGAGCAGCCTCCCTGTAAAATTCCTGTGAATGGTTGTCGTGCTCGCACCTCCCAGTACGGCCGATGTCGGGGTGCACGGAAGCGGATCGAACTGCGATCCGACACGCACTTCGACACTGGTGTCCAGGAACGCTTCCCATATGTCGGCCGCGAAATTGAACACGTTCAGACGCTGCTGGCCCCGGGTCGTTCCCGGATTGCCGCCTTCCGGCGTTGCCGCGGTCATATCGTTGAATCCTTCGCCGGCGCCGTCATTGTTGACAATGCTGATCGTCGAACCCGAAAGGGAAGACTCGCGCAGCGCGCCCGCGTTCTCGATCAATCGTTTGAAGAACACGAACTCCTTCTCGGTCATCCCGTGCGCGGCGGCTTCGGAGCGAAGGCTTTTGATGACGGGATCCGGCGTCCCGAAGAATTCCTCGCCGGAGCTGCGATAGTTCGACAGGAATGCATCTGCCTGACGGACATTTGCTACGCAGCCTACGGCGATCTCACCCGAAAGCGTTCGTTTTGCGAGAAGCACGTTCTGGAACCGGCCCTTGAGATCGACACTAACCCCGCCGTCCGGAGCCGTTTTCTCGACAAGGCCTTCAAAGCTCCTGTTTGTGACCTTGCCAAGCCATCCCCTGAATTCTCCTTGCCCTGTCTGTCCGAGAATGGCGGTGGTACTGACGAGCAAAAGCGACGCGATCCAAAGAGCGGAAATTCTTTTCATGTTCTGATACTCCTGTCAAATACTGGGGAAACTCAACGAGATCGGATATCTCCATCGAGAGTCCTGTAAACAAATTCGAAGTCGATGCTGGATTTACGACGTTGAATGACATCCTACAACCGTTCGCGAGGTTTTGACCATTTGGTTCAGCTATTCTATGCGGAAATGCCGCTTGGTTCTCTTCCAACTGAAATGTTTCTCGGCTATTCTGTTTCGGCGGCAAGTGACCGATACGACTTGTTTATGAACATCTACAGAAAGATCATCCTGATACTTTTCCTATTCGGCAGTGCCGTCTCTTTAGTTTCCGGCCAGACGACTGCGGACGAGTACTACGAAAAGGGCATTGAAATCATGAAGAGCGGCCGCTACAAGGAGGCGATACCGCATTTCGATGAAGCGATCAACATCGATTCGAACCTGGTTGCGGCATATATCGCCCGAAGCAAGGCGAGGAGCAACAATCAGGCGGACCTTACCGGTGCCCTCGAGGACCTGAACACCGCGCTTCAGCTGGCGCCAAGGAACGGAGAGGCTTTCTTCGAGCGGGCACGGATCCTGGAGTCGATGATCGGAAATATGATCAGGGAAAACGGAGGAATGAGAAGTGACGACTTAAAGCCATATTTCACTGCAGTTCTCAACGATCTGGATTCGGCGATCACAAACGGTTTCGTCAACGAGCACAGTTTCAGCTACCGCGCCGGCTATCTTATGCGCAACTTCGGACGGGTAAAGGAAGCTATCGACGATTACACGAGGGCAATTCAGTACGATCCGTTCGACGTTCACCTGCTTATGAACCGCGCCCACGCGAAGCGAAGGATCGATGATTACACGGGAGCCGAAGCGGACCTGCTTGAGATCGTCGAGCGGTACGAGGAATCGAAGGCCGCGGGAAAGCTCGAACCCGCGAAACTGGCCGATATGAAGAGAGCGGCCGTGATGGCTCTCAACGGTGTAAGTTCGATCTACGCGCTTATGGAAATGCCGGAGAGGCAGACGTGGTCGATCGAGAAGTCGATCGAGCTCGAGCCCACTGCGGAAGCTTACGTCGCGCTTGCCCGGCAGAAGATGATCTACGGCAATCTGGACGAATCGCTGGCGGATTACACTAAGGCGATCGAAATGTCGGACGACAATCGGCGGGGCCAGTACTATATGCACCGCGGGATCGTCTATCTTCTAAAGGAAATGCCGGAGGCGGCCGCCGCTGACTTCGAGACCGGAAAGAAAACGGAGCCGAGGCTCGAACGCTGGAACGTGAAGTACTGGTTCGAGCTCGCCAAACGCCAGCGTGAGCAGAGGACGGTCAAAGTCGATCTGCCTTCCTCGAACTGAGCTGTACGACACCCCACCCGTTCGTTCGATTTGGACTCTCTGCTGCGGCAATTCTGCCGACAGTTCCGAATCTGGCCCGACAGGTCAGATTCGTCTCGCCCGAACCTACTCTCTTCCAGTTCGTTGCATCACAGCGGAACAAACAATGAAGATCGGCTGTTTCTAGGCTAAGGAGGAGATATGACCGCTACAAGATCCGCACTTACACTAGCGATCCTGCTTGCATGCTCGATCTGCGCTTTTGCCACAGCACAGATCCCCGACAAGCTGATCTACAAAGGAGAAACACATTCTCTAAACTCCAATCCTCTTGAGGCCTACTTTAAGACCCATCCGGACAAGCGCCCAAAGGGCGGGATAACGTCCACTGCGCTTTGGAGGGGATACGTCGCAACGTTCGAGATAAAAGACGGCGAACTGATCCTCAATGACGTAGAGATCGAGTATTCACTTGATAGTGAGAACGGTTCCTTCGACACTGCCTGGAAATCGGTCCTGGATGAAGTGGTTCCGAAAGGAGAGGTGCTGAAGATCGACTGGTTCACCGGAATCCTTGTGGTGCCGAGGGGCAAGATCGTCAATTATGTCCATATGGGATACGCCTCGACGTATGAGAACTACACGCTCTTGGAGATTCATGAAGGCAAATTCACCAAGGCAAAGGAATTCGATCACAAGGAGTACGAGACTTTCAAGGCCCGTCAGTTCGAGGCTTTCAAGAAGACAGATGAATACAAGAAGCTTGTGGAAGACATAAGAAGGGATGACCCGGACGCGAAAGATGATTTCATAGAGTCTTTCCTTCGCATTTATGTCGTCAGTTATTCAACGAAGATCCTTGTGGACTGAAGACGAACGGGGCCTGCTCGTCTGATTTGCCAAATGTTCCGTAGCTGTTGGATTCCAAACGGCGGCAACAAGAGGAAACGGCCATTGATCGATGAGAATTGATCAATGGCCGTTGAATTCTGGTGCTCCCGGCAGGACTTCAACCTGCGGCCTTTCGCTCCGGAGGCGAACGCTCTATGCACCTGAGCTACGGGAGCATGCGAACCTTTAATGTAACTTTCTTGCGGCCTTTATTCAATCGTCATCCTTGAGCCGCCAGACCTGGATCCTCCGGTCTGCGACCTGATAGACCTTCCCGACCGGTTCGTAGTTCTCGTTCACAAATTCCGCCAAAGGCCCAAGATGATCGCCCGGCGCCCGCCGGTCATCGGGCCTGTTGTACCCCACGTCCCAGAGCATCAGCTTCGGCATCGATCTCTCAAGATCGCGGACCACCTCCTCGACGTGTTCCGGCCGGGTGTACTCGGTCTCCCAGATCTGGCCGAATCTCGTCGGATTCCTGAGGCCGAACGGGAAATAGATGTACGGTTCGTAGACCTCGAAGAACTCGTCGCCCGGATCGGTGTTCTCAAGCACGTACGTGTATCGTTCGATCTGCTCGAGCGGAAAGACGGCGAGCCTTCCCGAAGGCGTTTCCCAGTAGGTCATGTCCCAGTTGGTCTGCATTCTATAGCCCAGATACAGGCTTAAGAGCAAAAGGAACGCGGCGGCGGCGGTCGTGAGCCAAAGGTCGAATCGCCTTGCGACCGCTATTTTAGATACCAGAAAGCCCGTGAGGATCAGCGCCGGGATCGAGACCTGGAAGATACGGAAGCTGTCCGGAGCGACGTTCGAATACGTCGTCGCGAAGCCGACGAGGCCGATCAGGAATACGGGCTTCCATTCATTCCACTTTTCCCTGTTGATCCTGAAGAGGAATGCTCCTAAGAAGACCGGGTAAACGAGCGGTATTCCGAACGAATAGATCAGGTGCATCACGAAAGCGAATGCGCCGGAGAGATTAGTGAAGTCGTAAGCACGTCCGAGGACGAGCGAGAAAACTTCGATGTTGTTGTACTTCGAGTAGCCGTACCAGTTCGCGGGATAAACGAACGCCGATTCCCAGAACACTCCGGGGCCGGCCGCGATCACGAAATAGAGACAGAGGAGCACGAGCGCAGCGGCCGAAGAGGTTCCGGCGGTGAAGATGTCCTTGCCGATATCCAGAGGCCTGCGCTTTTCGGCGATCCCTTCGACAAGCAGGAAGAGTGCGACCGCCAGCACCGCAAAGAAGCCCCTCTGCTGGGTGAAGAAAGAGGTTACGCCGCAAAGCGCTCCGCTCAGAAGCAGGTTCACCCGATCTCGGTTCCTTAGGATCACCATCACCGCCAGCAGGATGAATATCGGGCTGAACATCCTGTGCGAGCCGTCGATCCCAAACCATCGGAAGCCGAAGAATGCGAACAGGAGCGGCGGAAGATATGCGAACGGGCCGTCGATGACCGCCTTCGAAAGCCTGAGCGTGAGAAAAAGCAGGATGGTGGCGATGCCGACGATCGTCGCGTTGATGATCCAGTGCTTGGCGCCGAAGATCGTGAACATCAGCGCGTACCAGAGCTGACTGCCGGGGAAAGTGAACTGAAAAAAGTCCCTGTACATCGTGTCGCCGAGGTACATTCGCCAACCCTCATAGGCAAAGATCAGGTGGTCGGATTCCCAGAAGAAAGGGGTCGCAGGAAGTTCGAAGACAAGGGTGTAGAAGAAGACGAAACCGGCGAGGATAAGGATCATATCCAGCCACGTTCCTTTTACGCGACTCGTCCGATTTTCCGAAATAGGCTTGTCCATCGCAGGCCGGTATGCGGAAGGTCGGTCCGCATAGATCTCGCCAAAACAGAAAATCCGCCGGACGGCGGATCTTCTCTCAAGTCTGGTAGCGCATAGGGGAATTGAACCCCTGTTTCAAGGTTGAGAACCTTGCGTCCTAACCACTAGACGAATGCGCCGCAAGTTTCACAATATACACCTTTCCGCGGGGAAATGCACATTTACGAAAGGTGCCGGAGCGGGAGAACGTCACTTGAACTTCTCGCCCTTTGGGCAGTTGCTGTACAGTCCCGCCGTCGATCCTCCGCCTTTGACGACATCCTCGACAAACGCCGCGCAATTGTTGGGCAGGATCAGCCAGGCCCACTTCTTGCCCATCAGGTCGATCAGCCTGTTGTACGCTCCTTCGGGATCTTTCAAAGGAACGGCGTAGCGTGTCAGTTCGGTCTTTCCGTTCTCGCTGAGGTATTGCGCGTAGCCGTCCGTGTCCATGATCTTCGGAAAACCGTACATTTCCGATACCTGCAGATAATAGCCATGATCGGAAGCGGTTGCCGAGGAGTTCGGCACGAACAGAAGCGCGTGGCCGCAGGGATTGGGAAAATCGCCGCTGACTATGACGGCGTAGACCGTCTTGAAATCCATATCGGCCGGACAATACGTAAGTACTTCGCCTTGGTATCCCATAATTCACCTCATTGTGTCGTGCTCGCGCCCTCAGCATATTCCCGACATCCGAGGCAGTCAATAAATCTCCGGTCGAAACACCAAGGGTCCGGGATTCTGTTCCAAAACGGAAGAGAAGGATCTCAACGAAACTCGACCGTCGAAATCCACTTCCGGCCGGGTCCGCCATTTTGAAAGCGGCTGACCCGACCGGAAACGCGCTAAGGATGATTCTGAGCCGGCTCGTATACTACCGGATCCTGAAACCGGCTTCGTGGAGTTTCGGATCGTCTCCGGCCTTGAAATAGAGCACATAGTCTCCGGGCTCGAACGAATTCGTCTTGAGATAGAAGACATACGTTCGCAGTAAGAAGCTGTACCAGAATCTTTTGTTTCGGTTAAGGATGCCTACTGATGAGACCGGTATTTGGATCTCCGGATTGCCGGCCGGCGAAGCGTAAAGCGCTCTTACCTCAACCTCTCTCTCGGAAAGGTTCCTGCCGTTCACATCGCATAGCCTTATCGCGAACGGATACGGAATTCCTTTTCGTAACGCGAACTGCGGGTCGTACAGCGGACAGATCCTGTAAGAGACAGAGAGTACTCCGCTACCGGAGCTTCCGGCAGTCGCGTCTCCTCCTGAAAAGACCGCGTCGATCTTCAGCGCCTGCGGATCAACCGAACCCGGAAGGAAGAAGTCGGCCAACGCGGTACCGTTCGTGACCTGGACGGGTCCGGCGTTTCCGACCGTGGTGCCGGCATCATTTGTAACCGTGAATGAGACAGTCCCTTCATTGACGGTTATCCCCTGAGAGACCACCGAAGCGGAAAACTGCACGTTCTGACCTTGAGTATTGTAGGTCACGTGGACGTCGGATACGGCCGTTGTCGTTTCCCTGATCGGGAATCTGAAGAACGCGATCGGGGCGTCGTGATCGGAGCTGGCTTCAGGTCTCGACACATCCATGAACTCAGCCGACTCCGGGTAATCGCTGTTCACTCTTGCGACGGAGTAACCGGTCACGATCGCGTTCGCTTCCGGATTGACGAACACGTGGTCGATCGCCTGCGGAGTTCCTTCGAAGATGAAGGTGTACCGCTGATCGGCCGGAAGGCCGTCGGTCAGGTTCACGAAGTCCGGGTTTACAAGATCAGGGCTGTCGTCCACGACAAGTTCGTCATCAGTGGTCGGCACTCCCCTGATGGTCCCCGAAGGATCGGTGTAGCCGTCATTGAACTGGTAGGCGTTGTAGTCACCGACGGCGAAGACCGGAGTTCCGGGCGATGATGTCTGAAGCTCCTGCAGAAGTCCCGCGATCGATTCTGCCTGCAGTTTGCGCTTCTCACGAACGAAGATCCCGGTCGAGCCGAGGTCCTCAATGTCGATAAAAGAGCGCGGGTGGTTGACGACGACGATGATCTGTCTGGGATCAATCGCCGGATTAACGGTTGCATGCAGGACCAGCGGAGGTCTGTCGTGGAGCACGAGGCTCTGTCCTGTGACGGGATGAATGAAGGTCTCGGACGCGCGCTCCTGCGTGACCGAGTCAACCTGGACGGAAGACCTTACAAGGAAACCGACGTTCTGGCTGCTTCCGTTTGGAGCAAGTGCCAGATGCGCGGAATATCCGGGGTTCCCGTCGCCAGCATTCACCGAGTCGTCATTGATCTGCTGGGCGAGAGCCTCGAGGCTCGGAAGGTCACGGATCTCGATCACTCCGAGAATATCCGGGGATCCCATTATCGTGCGGATCGCGAGTGCGGCTTTCCGCCTTTGGGGTTCGTCGTTATCGAAGTTCTCAATATTGAAACTCCCGACGGTGAATTCGCCCGGAACTCTGTCCCGAACGGGCACGGCGGAAAGATTCGGACTTGCTACGCCCGGCGCCGCTTCGGGATCGATCTTGTAGTCGCCGAAATTGAAATCGAGTGGACCAGTGATCCCGGTCAGAGAAACGTTCGACGTCACGTTGATCCTTACCGAGCCGGCGAGTCCGTCCGTGTCGATCATTATTCGCTCGGGGTTGCCGTCCCAGAGAGGTATGCAGCAGTCCGGAACTCCGGATGTCGGGTCGGGGGGAATCGCGAATACATTGTCGATACCGGGTTCGCGCAACGGCCGGTCGACGCCTTCGATCACGGTCCAGATCTCGCCGAAGTTGTTTGTCGGCGCGACCGATCTGACCGCCGAAGCGAACACGCGCATTCCCTCAAGCGGCTCGAGCTGGCTTTGAGGGCCTGCCGGATCGAGGATAGTGGTGGTCAGCGTGATCGGTGAGGGTAAGGCGTTTCCGCTGCTCAGGACAACTACACCGTTGGCAAAGGCCGCGATCTGTGTAAGTTCGAAGAATTCGCCGGCCGTGCCGGTGACCATCACCGAATCACCGACAGCAACCGTGGGAAGCGAAGACGTGAAAACGAAGATCCCTTCAGAGGTAAGCGGATCCGCGTCTCTGGTTGCGTCCGGCTCCTGCATGAAGAAGCCGTTGGATTTTATTCCGGTAACGACTCCGTTTGTGATCACTCCCGCTCCTGCAAAGGGCGAAACTGTTCCGTTTCCCTGGACCTCCGCGATCGTTCTCGAAACCGGAGGAAGCGGACAGTCGTTCATGGCACCGGGAGTCGGCGCAAACTGTATGTAGCCCGAAGTGTTTCTGGCCCCACCGGCTCCGTTAGGGCAGCGACCGATGGAATCGATGTCACCAGCCCCACGACCGGATTCGTTGATCTGCGGTTCTCCGGAGTTTAGTAGAGCAAGCAATCCCGGATCGTCTGCATCGTCAGTGTCGTAAACGACTGCATCGATCAGGTTCAGGACAGTTACTGCAGTGTTGTTCGGGAAATCGGTCGCGCTGGCAGCATACACAGCAACTGCGTCTGCGCCGTTCTGAAGTACGTTTCCCGGAAACTCGAACGTTACTCCCGGCACTCCCGGGTTTCCGAGAACAAAGTAGCCGTTCGAATCGGTCGAGAAGCCATCGAGGTCTATCGCTCGATAGGACAGGTCGTTGCTTCCGTTGAAGAAGACAACGACTAGCCCATCGAGCGCCGTGTTTCCGGTGCCTCCGTCGTAGAGCTCGACGAATTCCGCCGCGTCTGTTCCGGGAGTGTCGGAATCGATTTCGTTGATGACGA
>JAGFIQ010000166.1 GCA_024103495.1 Aridibacter famidurans | reverse complement strand
TCTACAACAAGCTCGAGAAGGACCTTCACGCCGCCACTATCAAGCAGGCGCGCGAGATGGTCGAGCGACAGGAACCGATCGTCTGGGACATCCTCGAAGAGGTGATCCGCGATCACCCGGTCCTTCTTAACCGCGCGCCGACGCTCCACAGGCTGGGAATCCAGGCGTTCGAGCCGGTTCTCGTCGAGGGCAAGGCGATCAAGATCCATCCGCTCGTCTGCACGGCGTTCAACGCCGACTTCGACGGCGACCAGATGGCGGTGCACATCCCGCTTTCGGCGGAAGCGCAGATCGAGGCTTCGGTCCTGATGCTTGCGTCGAACAACCTTCTCAGTCCGGCCAGCGGCCAGCCGATCGCGGTTCCTTCACAGGACATCGTTCTCGGCTGCTACTACCTGACGCTCGCCAGGGAAGGAATGAAGGGTGAGAACGGCATCTTCAGTTCGGTCGAGGAAGTGCTCCTCGCTTACGACGCTAAGACGGTCGACTCGCAGGCGCGGATCAAGATGCGCTGGAGAGGCGATCTGATCGACCTCGAGCGTGAACACAACACACAGGACGTGATGCGCGGCAGGATCCAGAAGGACGTCAACGTCACTATCGACACGACGGTCGGCCGCGTGATCTTTAACGACAGGCTGACCCGCGAGGGACTGCCCTTCGTCAACGGAACGCTGAAGAAGAAGGGCCTTCAGTCGCTGGTCAACTTCGCTCACCTAAGGCTCGGCCACGAGCAGACGGTGGCGCTTCTTGACGACCTGAAGGCGCTCGGCTTCCTGTACGCCACGAAGGCCGGCGTTTCGATCGGTATCGACGACATGGTCACGCCGGAGAACAAGGCGGACATCATCGAGGAGGCGAGGAAGGAGGTCGACAAGCTTCAGCAGCAGTACGAGGAAGCGACGATGACCGACCTCGAGCGATCGAACAAGGTCACCGCGATCTGGTCCGAAGTCACCGACAAGGTGGCGAAGGAGATGTTCAGGGCGATGGACGTCCGCGAGAAGGACAGGAACGAGCTGAACCCGATCCTCGTGATGGCCGATTCCGGCGCGCGTGGTTCGGAAGCCCAGATCCGCCAGCTCGCCGGTATGCGCGGCCTTATGGCCAAGCCTTCGGGCGAGATCATCGAGACGCCAATTACCGCGAACTTCCGCGAAGGCCTGAACGTGCTTCAGTACTTCATCTCGACGCACGGCGCCCGCAAGGGACTCGCCGACACGGCGCTGAAGACCGCCGACTCGGGCTACCTGACCAGGAGGCTCGTCGACGTGGCGCAGGACGTGATCGTCTCGGAGATCGACTGCGGAACGCTGAAGGGCATCTGGTCGAAGGCCATCGTCCGCAACGGTGAGGAAGTCGAATCGCTCCGCGACCGCATCGTCGGCTGCACGGCGCTCGACGACATTCTCGATCCGGTGGACGGGAATACGATCGTCGAGGCGAATCAGGAGATCGACGAGGATCTCGCCGCTCAGGTCCAGCTTTCGGGTCTGCAGCAGGTCAAGATCCGCTCACCGCTTACCTGCGAGGCGCGCCGGGGTATCTGCGTCAAGTGCTACGGCAGAAACCTGGCTATGGGCCGCACGGTCGAGATCGGCGAGGCGGTCGGGGTCATCGCGGCTCAGTCGATCGGAGAACCCGGCACCCAGCTTACGATGAGGACCTTCCACGTCGGCGGCACGGCGAGGCTTCAGCAGGAAACGAAGCACGTTGCCTCTCTCGAAGGCAAGGTGGTGTACCACGGCCTGAACGTCATCGAGAACCGCAAGAAGGAGATGGTGAACATCAAGCGGCAGAACGCGGAACTCGCCATCGTGGATGACCGCGACAGGGAAGTCGCGCGTTACCAGATCGTCTACGGCGCGCAGATCCACGTAAAGGACGGCCAAAAGGTCAAAGAGGACGACGTTCTCGCGACCTGGGATCCGTTTACGTACGCGATCCTCACGGAAGCCGACGGTAAGGTCAAGTATCAGGACCTGGTCGAAGGCAAGACCGTCGAGGAGGACATCGACAAGGTTACCGGACAGAAGCGCCTCGTGGTCAGGGACTCGGATGAGAAGAACCAGCCGAGGCTCGAGATCCGCAAGGGGTCGAAGGCCCTGAAATCTTACCAGATGCCCATCCGCGCGAACCTGCTCGTTGAAGACGGTGAGGACGTTAGGGTCGGCGACATCATCGCCAAGATCCCGCGCGAGACCACGAAGAACAAGGACATCGTCGGCGGTCTGCCGCGTGTCGTGGAACTCTTCGAGGCTCGCAGGCCGTCCGAAACGGCCGTGATGAGCGAGATCGACGGAACCGTTCAGTTCGGTCCGATCACGAAGGGTAAGCGCAAGATCATCATCGTCAGCGAGGACGGCGTCGAGCACGAGTACGATATTCCGCGCGGAACGCACATCAGCGTTCAGGAAGGCGACCGTGTGAAGGCCGGCGAACCGCTTATGGACGGCCCGCTTAACCCGCACGACATACTGCGCGTGCTCGGAATGGACGCTCTTCAGGAGTACCTCGTGAACGAGATCCAGGAGGTCTACCGCCTCCAGGGCGTAAACATCAACGACAAGCACATCGAGGTCATCGTCCGGCAGATGCTCCGCTGGGTGAAGATCAAGGACGTCGGAGATACCGATTTCCTTCTCGAAGAGCAGGTCGACAGGTTCCGCTACGAGGACGTGAACCAGAAGATCCGCGAAGAAGGCGAAAAGGCGGCAAGCGCTGAGCCTTTGCTTCTCGGTATCACGAAGGCGTCGCTCTCGACCGATTCGTTCATCTCCGCGGCGAGTTTCCAGGAAACGACCCGCGTGCTGACCGAGGCCGCGATCTCCGGACGTGTGGATTATCTGCGCGGCCTGAAGGAGAACGTGATCATGGGCCGCCTGATCCCGGCCGGTACAGGAATGAAGTATTACCGCAACGTGCAGGTGTTCGACGATCCGACGATCGGCCAGCAGAAGGAAGAGGAGATGGACGAGTTCGACATCCGCGGAGGCATCGAGGGCGGATCGGACATCCCGCTTGTGAAGTCTGCGTCTGCAGGTGACGACGAAGACGCGGCCGTAAAGGTCAAGAAAGGCGGGGAAGAGGAAGAGGAGTGAGCCGTGAGCGGTGAGCGGTGAGCTGTGGACCGTTTAGCCTGCGCACTTGTGCGCAGGACCAAAGATCGGGCGGGAGCGATTTGCTCCCGCCCTTTTTTGTGGGGGCTGGGGTCCGGCTTGATCCTATCTATTTTTCAGTAAGTGACCCATACCGAGATTGACTGGAAGGGAAAAATAGCGAAAGCTGAGTGGACGATGTTCGATAAAACCGCTGAGTACTACGGTCTGATATACACAAGCTTCAAGGACTACGAACACGAAGCCTCGCAGGTCGCCGATCTGATCCGCACACGCAGACCGGAAGCGAAGGAAGTGGTTGAAGTGGCCTGCGGACCTGCATTGCATTCGAGATACCTGGAGGCAAACCACGGATTCTCAGTGGATGGAGTCGATCTTGACGAACAGTTCATTTCGATCGCCAGGGAAGAAAATCCGGGCGGGCGGTTCGAGTTGGGTAACATGAGATCTTTCGATATGGGAAAGACCTATGATGCTGTCATATGCCTGTTCAGCTCCATCGGGTATATGAAAACTAAGGAGGAGCTAGCGGCCGCGATCGGGAATATGAAAAGGCACGCTGCGCCCGGGGGAGTGATCATTGTTGAACCTTGGCTCCAGCCCGACGCATTTGTACCCGGCCGACTTCATCTCCACACGGTAGAAAAGGACGGGATCAGCATCGCCAGGATGACCGTAGGCGAACTTGATGGCCGTATCTCGCGATTCAGAATGCATTATCTTATCGGTGTTTCAGGCTCCATTCGGCACGAAAAGGAAATTCATGAACTAGCTCTATTCTCTCGTGAGGAAATGGAGGAAGCGTTTGAAAAAAGCGGCCTGATTCCGGAGATTGACCCGGTCGGGTTCACAGATAGGGGACTATATATCGCCGTGAACGAAACCTGAAAGAAAGCAGTTATTGAGCAAACCGGGATACAGATAATTCAGCCCCTCCGGGCCTACGGTTCCTTCGGCGGACCGCTTTGCCAAAGACATTCGGCTCCTACGAAGCCGGGGGATTCCTTCCCTCTGCCCATCCTTATTCATCTGTGTCCATCTGTGGCTAAGTCTTCTCCGCCCTCTTTGCGGTTTAAGTCCCGCGAGAAACGTGAAGTTTAAGATCAAAGGGAGACTCCGTGACCTTCGTTAATACCTTTGTGTTCTCCGTAGTTAGACTCTTCCTTTGAAAGCTCGCTCGATAATCGAGGGTCAATCACAAGGGCCACGAAGAAAGCAATCGTCCTTTGCCCATTGGGCCATTGACAGAAGCGGGGATGCCAGCCGTAACACAGATTATCGCTTAGAATCAATTAGGAAACTTCGTGAACATCGTGAACACCTTCGTGTACTCCGTGGTTAATCTCTTCATCGAGAGTCCTCTTGATCGTCGGAAGTTAACCACAAAGGACACGGAGGTTTTCACGAAGGTCAAGAAGCAAACAACGGTGCCTTGAACTTCTAAGTTTGAACTTGCTGAGGTAGCCCGCGCTCACGCTTGGGCTTCGGACACGCTCTTGAACCTGGAACTCCCGAAAGGGACTTGACGATCCCTCCTTTTCGATCGGATGCTAGAATAGCAAGCCAATGGTCATTGACGAACCAACTTGATTGTCTTGCAGAACCCAGGACTAACCGAACGTGCGCTTGCCAACAGTGAACGCATAGGTTGAGGAAGGGACAAAATCAAGTGCGATCCCGTCAACTTCGACAATGCCTTCCTTCTGAATCGTCGTTACTATTGCGGTCTCGAGATCGTTTTGTCTGCAAAACGAGATCAGGCTCTTCAACTCGCTTGGCCTGTCAAAGTAGCGGTCGCTCCATTTTATCTCTAGCGCCCAGATAGGCTTTTGCGTCTTACCAAGCCCCACCATATCGACCTCGCCCTTGCCCCAACTCGCGTAATAGGGGATGAACCAATCGCGATGAAGCCATTGGGCGTAAATCGTTGTTTCAACCATGTTTCCCATTTCTTCGTCAGTTGAATTCAATGGTGAGAACAATGCGCTCCTTAGGGATGGATTCGTCAGGAAGACCTTGAACTCTGTGGCGCGCCTGAATTTCTTGGCGTTCAGATCGATCCGATTCACTCGTTTGATCAGATAAGCCGACTCAAGGTATTCAAGGTACTTAACAAGCAGAGGCTTATTAACCCCCGATGACTTAGAAAGGGCCTCAATCGATACAACTTCTCCGGAGTGGTACGCCAGTGTGGTAAAAAACGAATTGAGTTCCTGAACGTTTTGAATGCCGTAGAGGCTTGGGAGGTCTCGCAGGAGGACCTTGTCGACGATGTCGTTCCGAATGTACCTGCCGGGATCCTGCTGGATTTTCTCAGAGAAGACTACCTCCGGATACCCGCCGAAATTGATGTAGTTAAGAAATTCGTCATTTAGCTTTCCCTGATCCAAAGCGCGGTAAAAACTCTGATCCTTTCCGGACCACTGCTTGGTTGTTTCGATGACAAGGTCCTCTTTGTTCTTCAAAAACAGGAATTCATTAAAAGTGAGAGGAGGAAGCAGGAAGTCCGTGAATCTACCTGCGCCACTCTCTTTGCTCTGCAGATTGAGTGTCGCAGCGGCAGAACCTGTGGCAATGAACTTTGTCCTGGGATAGCTATCTACGAGTACTTTCAGGTGTACCTGCCAGTCCTTCAGGTACTGAATCTCGTCGAAGTATACAAACCAGCTTCCAGGGTCAATATCGGAAGTGGCCTTCTGACAGAGAGCAAAGAGACGCTCAAGACCTATTTTGTTGTAAACCGGATTTTCAATGTTGACGTAGCAGATCTTACGGCGGTCCACCCCGATATTCAGCAAACGGGCGATACTGTGATGCAGCATGACCGTTTTCCCCACTCGTCTTGGTCCCATCAACACAACCGCTCGACGAACATCTATCTCTTCTACAAGACGTTGAAAATGCGCGGTGTAAAGCCGCTCTCTCATTCGTTTGTAGTCATCTTCAATGTGACCCGTTACCCACCACGGATTCTCGAACCGTAATCGATCAAGAATCAGGTCTTCAGAGATTGGACTTAGCTTCTTCGATTTAGGCATATAAAGCTCAAGAGGCTTATAATAAGCTCTCGAAGAATAGCTTAAACCTATTGATAATACAATATAAGTATGCTGTAACGTCCTTATTGAGGCATCCAGATCCCGTTCAAAAATCCCGTTTAGAGCAGCGCTATGCGCTGCATCGAGCACAAAGCGCGAGTGAGAAAGGGTCTAAGGGTCCACCCAAAGGAGACTCCGTGACCTTCGTGAAAACCCTTGTGTTCTCCGTGGTTGATCTCTTCGTCGAGGATTCGCCCGATCATCGGAGCTTAACCACAAAGGGCACGGAGGTTTGCACAGGGGACACGAAGAGAAGCAGAGTTCTATGCCCATCGGGCCATTGAGAGAAGCGAGGATGCCCGCCGCAGGACAGATGATCGCTTAGAATCAATTAGGAAACTTCGTGTCCTCCGTGGTTAATCTCTTCATCGAGAGTCCTCTTGATTGTCGGAAGTTAACCACAAAGAACACGGTGGTTTTCACGAAGGTCAAGAAGCAAACAACGGTGCCTTGAACTTCTAAGTTTGAACTTGCTGAGGTAGCCCGCGCTCACGCTTGGGCTTCGTACACGCCTTTGAGCCTTGAACCGAACGGTTTACCAGATCTGGCAGTAGTCCCTTCGGACCATTTCGGTTCCGCTCCCGCAGCCGTAAGCTTTCGCGAACTGGGGCATGTTCGAAACAGGCCCGTTCACCCGCCAACGCGCGATCGCATGCGGGTCCGTAGAAACCTGGAGCCTTTCGAACTCCTGGGTCGCCTTCACCGCCCAGACCTGCGCCCAGCCGAGGAAGAACCTCTGCTCCGGCGTGAATCCGTCGATGTTATCGGGCCTTCCGTTCTTCTCCAATGACCTTATGTACGCATCATAGGCGACCGTCAGCCCGCCCAGGTCGGCGATGTTCTCGCCGAGCGTCAGCTTGCCGTCCATAAACAGCTTCGGCTGTACTTCGTAACTCGAGAACTGATTCACAACGCAGGCCGCGCGGTCGTCGAACTGCTTCCTGTCGTCCGGGGTCCACCACATCTTCAGGTTACCTTCGGCGTCGAAGCGGCTTCCCTGGTCGTCAAAACCGTGAGTGATCTCGTGGCCGATTACGGCGCCGATCGCTCCGTAATTGATCGCGTCATCGGCATCGAAATTGAAGAACGGCGGCTGAAGGATCCCCGCAGGAAAGACGATCTCGTTCAGGATCGGGCTGTAGTAGGCGTTGACCGTCGGAGGCGTCATGAACCATCGGTCGGGATCGACCGGCTGGCCTATATCCTGCAGGTTTCTCTTGATCTGGAACTCGGTCGTTCGTTGCACGTTCCCGATATAAGAACCGCGTTCGATCTTCAGGCCTTCATACCCGCGAAGCTTGTCCGGATAGCCGATCTTGCGCTTGAACGTAAGGAGCTTGGACAGCGCCTGCGCCTTTGTCTCGTCGCCCATCCACTCGAGATTGTCGAGCCTCTCGCGGAAAGCGGCGAAAAGGTTGTCGATCAGCTCGTTCATCCGGACCTTCGCTTCGGGCTTGAACGCCTGCTTCACATATTCCTGACCGAGCGCCTCGCCGATCGCGCCGTCGGTCGCCTGTACGCACTGGCGCCAGCGCGGCTGCTGTTCCTTGCGTCCCTGAAGATAGCGGCCGTAAAAGTCGAAATTCGCGTCGCGAAAGTCTTTCGAAAGCAGCGGAGCGGCGGCGTCGATCGCCATCCATTTCAGATACGTCTTCCATTCCTCGATCGAAGTGTTCCCCAGCATTTCGTTGACGGCTTTGAAGAAGTCCGGCTGGCCTATGTTGAAGGAGTCCACCTCCGGGGCGCCTCGAAACGCCATGTATTCCTTCCACGAAAGATTGGGTGAGATGCTGTCCGCCTCGGCCAGCGAGACCTTTGAGTACCGCTTGTCGGGATCGCGCAGTTCCACGCGGCGAAGCGACGCGTATGCGAGTTCTGTCTGTATGCGCATCACCGTGAACGCGTCCTTGCGCGCCTTCTCTTCGTCGGCACCGAGCAGCATGAACATCTTCTGCATGTACTCGCGGAACTTGTCGCGGTTCTCCCGGAATTTCGGATCGCCGTCGACGTAGTAATCCTTGTTCGGCATTGAGAGGCCGCCTTGTCCCGCGTTCGCGATGTTCATCCTGCTGTCTTTCAGGTCGGGCCCGCCGCCGAATCCGAAGATCACGCCGATTCCCAGGTTGTGCATCTTCGCGACGTGACGCACCAGGTCCTCCCGGTTCCGGATCTTCTCGATGTCCCTGAGCATAGGCATCAGGGGCCGCGCACCGGCCCTCTCGATCGCGTCCTCGGCGATACACGAGCCGTAGAAGTCGCCGATCATCTGCGTGTCGCTACCTTTTGCGGAAGATCCGTTGGACGAGGCCTTCTCAAGCGTGTTCCTAAGCAATTCGCGGTTGTTTTCCGCAAGGATGTTGAAGCTGCCCCAGCGCGACTCCGAATCGGGGATCTTGGTCTCTTCGACCCACTTTCCGTTGGCGAACTGAAAGAAGTCCGTGCAGGCATTGGCGGACTTGTCCATCCGCGCGATGTCGAATCCGGCATTCTGGCCGAATGCGGTTGCAGTAAGGGCGAGCAAGACGGCGGCAACTGCAGCTAGAAAGAAGCGATGACTGCGCATAAGTGTCTCCTTGGTGATCCTGTAGGTAAGAACGAACAGGTGTACTACGAACCGGGCGGGAAATGGTTTCGAACGGATCAGACCACGGGAATGAAGTGCTCGTTGACCTTTGTCCAGAGGGAGCGCGCGAGTTCCTTCCGGTCCGAGCTCGCGACAGGCTCGGAGCCGAAGGTTACGATCGCACGTGTGCGCGGCGTCTGGAAAAAACGCCAAAGGTGCTCGACGAACGTGGAATCGTCCCACCAGCAGACCGCGTCGCTTGCCTTTTCGTTCGTATCCTCGACACGGTAAGTGATCGCGGCGTAGTGGATCGGGAGGCCGGTGTTCGCCGCGAACTCGAAGAACGATGAATTGAACTTCAGGATCTCTTCCCCTTTCGTGCTCGTGCCCTCCGGGAAGACTATGACGCCTTCGCCGCCCTCCAGCTTGGAGATGATCTCACGTCCCGCGCGAGGAATGTCCCTTCGGTTGTTCCGGTCGATGAAGATCATACCCATGTCGCTGACGACCTTGCCCGCGAGCAGCCAGCCGCGGATCTCGCCTTTCGCGACGAACACGCTTTCCACAAGCGATCGAAGGACGGGAATGTCCATATAGCTGAGGTGATTTGAAACAAGAAAGAAAGGAGGCTTCGGAACGGTGCCTATCGTCTCGACGGTAACGCCGCCGATCCTCAGGAAGCCCCGTGCCCATATCCGGAAGGCGATCTGACGCCAGTACGGCTTATTGGGGACGATCAGATTTCCCGCAAACCAGGTCGAGTACACGCCGACGGTCAATGCGGCAAACGCGATCATCCTTGCTGCGGAGCGGACATACTTCATTTGGAAGGGGTGTCAGGGATCCGGCGCGGGCCGGAGGGCAACCGGTTCATCGGGTTCCGGAAATTATATCCCAGTAAAACTGACATCGGCAAAAGCTACGCTTTTTCGAATCGGAGGGGAAATTGGTGATGAAGTCGACATTCGCAAAGGCAAAGCCGCAACAAGATGATCTTGGTCTCGTGAGGGTCGCCTATCCGGTGACTTCGCCCGACGCCGCCCGGCCGTGGTAGATCTCTGCGATCTCGTCCTTGAGTTCGTGCGGAAAACAGACGCGGTGGATCTCGTAGCCTTTCTGCAGCCCCCTGACCGCGGCCGAAACCTCGGAGATCTCGCGGATCGTAGGATTCGAATAGCCGTCCTCAACGTAAATGAACTGCTTCGGATCGTCGGGAGTCTTTCTGTAGAAATAGTAAGGAACGTCGCCGGCCTTGTCCTCCGCGAAATAGAAAGAAGGATCGTAACCTCGATCCTCGACCACCGCGCGCACGCGAGAGGAAAACGCCTGGCGTTCGTTCTCGGGCATGTCGAGATCGAACACTTTGAACAAGCGGCGGTTCAGGAATCTCGATGCCAGGTCCGAAAGGATCTCGTCACGGCTTCGCTGCCATTGTTTTATGTGGAAAATGACGTCCGAATCGTCCAGCTGAAGATGTTCGGTCAGAGTCAGTTTCTCGCCGTGCAAAAGCTTTTCGAATTGGGTGCCCTGCGCGAGCCATGGGTTCCCGCCCTCCCGGACGAGAAAGAACGCACGGTCGAATATCGCCCGAAGGATAACTTCCGCGGAACGCAGAGTCCTGTGGAAATAGACCTGGCGAAACATGTAATAACGCGACTGTATGTAGTCCTCGACCGCATAAACGCCGCGTGCCGAAACGTACAGCCTGTCGTTCGCCTCGTCGATCTCGAGCGACTTAATGATCCATTCAAGGTCGAAGATCCCGTACTTCGCTCCCGTCATAAGGGAATCCCGAAGGAGATAATCCATACGGTCGACGTCGAGCTGGGACGAAACGAGCTGGGCGAGCGCCATCGGTTTGAAATTGCCCCTGATTATCTCCGCGACATTTCCCGGAAGCTCGGGAGAGAATTCCTTCAGAAGGCGGCCGGCCTCTGTCTCTTGGCTCTCGACCGCCTCGATCGTGAAGTCTTCGTGATGGAAGCCCTGGATCGACTCGATGACGTGGGAGAAAGCGCCGTGGCCGATATCGTGGAGAAGCGCCGCCACGCGCACGGCGATCATATCGTCGTTAGAGAGGTCGTAGCTGAGTGCGAGCCGTTCCAACACTCTGGAAGCCAGGTGCAGGACCCCAAGCGAGTGGGTGAATCTTGAATGCTCGGCACCCTGATACGCGAAATGCGCGAGGCCGAGCTGGCGGATCCGGCGGAGCCTCTGGAATTCTGCAGTATCTATCAGGCGGACGAGAAGACGACCTTCATCCGTCGCCGGATTCAGCCGGATGATGTTGTGGACCGGGTCCCTGTAGATTCTTTCCTTTAGCTCGTTTTGCTTCGAGTACGGCATCGCCTGTAATTGTATAGCACTTGGCCCCGGACGTGTCTCCGAATACACAAATACTTAACGGAATCCCGGATAAGTGCTATAATCCCGGCACACTTCCATCACTAAAAGACCGCATTTTCTGTATCACCTGGAGGAAGGATATGTTTTCCCTTAGCAACTTTCGGCCGTTGTCGAACGGACGGTTTTTACTGTTTTTCGTTTTTTGCGCGGCCTTCGCGCCGCAGGCCTTTGCGGGAGTCGCCGGCACCATTGGCGGCTTCGTCTACGACGAGCAGAGAAATCCGGTGATCGAGGTCGATGTCGAACTTCTGAACGAGAACCGTGCGACCCGCCAAAGGGTTAAGACGAACGGCATAGGAAGATACGAGTTCAGTAATGTCGCAGACGGTCGGTACTTCATCCGGGTAATGCCGTTCAGGTACAACCTGGAGGATCAGACGGAAGAGGTGCTTGTCGACTCCTTAAGCATTCTCGGAGGCGGCTTCACGTATATCAATCAGGATTTCTATCTTAAGAGAAAACAAGGCGGCCTGGGCGAAACGACGACCGGTGTGGTTTTCGCGCAGGAAGTGCCGAAATCCGCTGAAGAGAAGTTCGATTCGGCGATTGAGGCCCTCGATAAGGGCAATACTTCGGAAGCGACAAAACTTCTGATCGCGGCGAGGAACGAGTTCCCGAACTACTTTGCAGCAAATCACAGGCTGGGGATGGTCCTGCTTACTAACAAGCAGTACGGGGAAGCGGCAAAGTTGTTTATGATCGCGGCCGGGATCAATCCGAAGAGCTCGGTCACCTTTTATTATATGGGCTTCGCGTTGAGCGAGATGGGTAAGGAGTACAACCCTGCGGCGCTGAAAGCGCTTGAAAAGGCGAGAACACTCGCGCCGGCCTCGTATCAGGTTCCGCTCCTTGAGGGCAGGCTCTATCGCCAGGAAGGGGATTTCGCACTGGCGGAAAAGAACCTGTTGATCGCCAAGAAGCTTGCAAACAATGTCTCTGTTCCGGAGATCCACATGGAGCTCTCCCAACTCTATGCGAATGACCTGAAACAATTCGGGAAAGCGGCGGACGAACTCGAGCTTTACTTGAAAGCGAGCGACCAGAAAGATGAAAAGGTCAAGAAGGTGATCAGCGACCTCCGAGCGAAGGCGAAGGGCTCGAGCTAGAAGTAAGGACTGAGGACTGAGTGGTGAGTTGGTGCGCTCCGGGTTCCGATCACTCAGTCCTCATCTCTCGGCACTCATCTCTCATTACCCATTACCCATTTCTCATCACTCGTTACTCATCTCTCATCACTAAAAAAAGAGCCGCCCGTTTCCGAGCGGCTCTGTAAAGTTGTTTCCTTTTCCTCTCTTTAGAAGAAGAAGCGGAATCCGAAGCGGACATCGCGTCCGGCCTGGAAGGTGTTCGGCTGGTTGTAGTCGTTCCTCAGTCCGGTCGTTCCGACGCCCAGGTTGTTGATGTAGTTCTCAACGAACTGCTGGATACCGCCGCCGTTGAAGATGGTGTCGAAGACAGCACCTTCCGACGTGCAGGTCGTGCAGCCGCCAGCCGTCAGAGCGCTGGTCGTGAAGTTCGTACCGCTGATCGTCGTCTGACGCGCGATCTCGTTCCTCTCGTCGAAGATGTTGCGGATGTCGATGAAGCCTTCAAGCGTGAACTTGTTGTCTTCGCCGAACTTGTAACGGTGGCTGATCGAAAGATCGGACTCCGTGAACATTTCCGTGCGGCCAAGGTCTCCGCGACCGTAAAGGATCGTGGTTCCGAGGCTGTAGAGGTTGTAGATCGTCGTCACGGGGCTGCCGGACTGGATCGTCGTGAAGCCCGAAACGGACGTCCTGTTGATCCCGTCACCTGCCCAGTCGAACGAGTATCCGCCATACGCCTTGAAGACGTGCGGACGGTCCGTGGCAAGCTTTCCGTTGTCGGGAACACCGTTGGCGGTGTAGCCGAGCGGCGGAAGGTCGAAGTACCTGTTCACGTTCGGCGAGTTGCGTCCGAACTCATCCGAGCTGGCCAGACCGGAGTAGTTTCCGAAGAGACGGCTCCAGGTGTAGCTGGCGTTGAAGAAGTAGTTCGTAGCCCTCTTGTCGACACGGATCTCGACGGCGTCGTAATCGCGCTCTGCCTTGGTGCAGGGCTGATTAGCCTGCTGCGAGATCTCGCACACAAGACCGAGACCGGGGTTGCCGATGATGTAAGCTTCCGAACCCTGAGGGGTGAAGACGCCTACGTCCTCGACGGCGCGGTCGATCTGCTTGTGCGTGTAGCGTGCGGCAAGCAGGAAGTTGCTGCCAAGCTCGCGCTCGACACCGATCGTGTACTCGCTCTGGCGGGCAGCCTTCAGGTCGGGGTCAACAGCACCCGTCGAGAAGATGTCGGCCGTGGTCGAGTTGGTCGCGATACGGAAGTCGAACTGGCAAACCGAGTAGCCGGGTCCGCCGACGATCGGGCAGGTTCCGCCCACTTCGTCAGCCCTGCCGCCAAGGATATTGGCAAATGTGTAGTCAAGATAATTGACTCCGCGCGCGGGAAGGATCTCGAAGTAGTCGCGACGGAAGAAGTCGCCGCCGAACGAACCGCGGGGCAGTTCATACTTGAAGCGGTCGTAGAACCAGCCGTACGAACCGAAGAGCTTGGTCTTGCCGTCACCCGTCAGGTCGTAAGCCGCACCGAAACGGGGAGCCGGCTTGTCGCCCCAGCCGAACACGATGTTCTGCGTGGTCTGCGGAGCGCCGAAGCTCGGGACGACCTCGCGTTCGACGCGAAGGCCGAAGTTGAGCGTCAGGCGGTTCGAGATCTGCCACGAGTCCTGGGCGAAAAACGCCTGGTTCGTGCTGCTCGCGCTGCCGACGGTACCGAACCTCTGCATCAATCCGGAGCCGAGGTTGCCCGGGGTCGGGGTTACCGGAGCGCCGAGGGCGTCGATCGGCAGGTTGTAGTAAAGAACGACATAACCCGTGTCGGTGTAGCCCGACTCCACGTCGTTGAAAAGACGGTTGTACTGGTAACCGACCTTGATGTTGTGACGTCCGCCGGCGTTGATGCCGACGAAGCTTGCGTCACCGTCGAAGGTCGTACGGGTCGAAACGTCGAACAGGCGAACCGTGTTGTCGCCCGTGTTGAAACCCGGGAGACAGCCGGATCCGGGTACATTCTGCGGAGTTCCGGAAGTGGAGCACTGATACCTGGTGCGAGGGGTAACCCCGTACGATCCCGTCAGCTTTTCATTAAGGAAGCTGCGTCCGCCGCGGAAGTTCAGAACAACCCAGTTGGTCGGGTTGTACGTGACCTGCCCGTTGACGGCGTTGCTGTTCTGGCGTCCGCCGCGAGCTGCGTAATCCGACACGGAAAGAGGATCAAGTCCGGAAAGACCGGAGGTCGCTCCGGGGAGCGAGCCATCGTTGACGATCGGGTTCCAGAGGAACGTACCGAACATACGGAGATTCGAGGCCGGCTGGGCGTCTATACGTCCGAAAGCCTGCTCCGTCGTCTGCGTCTGCTGGAACTCGCGGGTCTCAATGATCGTCCTGGTCGGAGACGAAGAGTTGTAATAGTTGATGGTCCTATTCGTCTCGAAGATCTGGGGAGCATAGGTTACGAGTCCCCAGACTTTGTCCTTTAGGATCGGTCCGCTGATCGAAGCGACCGGGAAAAAGTCCGTTCCGCCGTCCTTATTAGGCTGGAAGTACTCGAACGATCCCGCGCTTGTTGAATATCGGTTCAGAGCCAGGTTCGGATTGCCCTGGAACTTGCTCGGCTTGAACGAAGCACCGAAGTTACCGTGCCAGTCGTTGTTGCCGCCCTGGGTGATCGCATTGACCACACCGCCGGTCGCTCCGCCGTATTCGGCCTCGAAACCGGTCGATTTGATCTGGACTTCCTGGAGAAGCTCGAACGGAAGGTTGTTGTTCGAGTTCAGGGTACCTGTTCTGAAGTTGGTGACTTCCTGGCCGTCGATGACGAACACGTTCTCGGAACCCGACGCGCCGTCAACCTGAAATCCGCCGCCGAGAGCTTCCGGACGTACGTTCGGAGCGATCTTGAGCAGCGA
>JAGFIQ010000088.1 GCA_024103495.1 Aridibacter famidurans | reverse complement strand
CGATATCCGCTTTTGACAAAACCCAATTGTATCAACTACTTAGCGGAACAAGGCCGCAATTGTCAAATGACGATGCTTGTAAACAGTTGAAACTATTCGACTTTTAACCGGACACTAGTGATCATTGGCCAATGAGCATCGACCAATGAAGAGTCGCAAAGCGACGAAAGGTAAGTTTGGCGAGTTAGCCGTGTTTGCGGAGTTTCCCGAGTTCGCAAAAGATCGCTCGACCTATTTGGCGCCAACACTGAATTCGGTTCTTAAATCACCCGGGCCAGCGCCATGGGCGCGGCAGGTCTGTAGCACGCGACCTAAACAAAACCGTCTCCTGAGCCGCGTAGCGGCGGCACGATCATTAGCCATTGACCAATGAAGAGTCGCGAAGCGATTGCGTGATCCGGATCGGTGTTCTCCGGCGTCGCTCAAAGCGTCTGAGAGGGTTCGCGCTTCGCGCTCAATGCAGCGCAGAGCGCTGCTTTAAACGGGACGGTTTGGGGAGGCGCGGGCCGTGTTCCGCGCGTTCGCGCGGCGCAAACTGAAGTTCGCGGTACCTCGAACGGGCGGGGACAAGCCCCGCCCCTACTATTCACCGTCAATTCATCTTCACAAGAAACGGAAACTCGGCAAGGACGTGGGCGATCGCGAAGGCGAAGTAGATGTCGCGGGTCGTCGAGTAGTCGATCGAGAAGCCCGCCCAGAGGACGAAAACAAGGAACGCGCTCAGAGCGACTCCCGCAGCGACGAGCTTCGGATAGCCGTTCTTCTTCGCGAAGAGAGGGATCGAACCGAACCGCCAGGGGATCGCCCTCCGGTCGACGAGCGGGATCAGTACTATCCACGCCGCGTAGTGAAGCGTTTCGAGGAACACGTGCGCGGCGACCAGAAAGTGTGTCGAGAGGCCCGGAAGAATGCCTCCGCCGGCGTGCTGAGCGATCCTCCAGAAGAGAGCCGAATCAGCCGGAAGGTCAGGGCGTGCCGAGAGCGCTGCCCAGAGCCCGAACAGGAAAAGAGGCACCGAAGCAAGGACGAGCCTGTACGCGCTCAGCCATTCGGGCCGGGTCCGTCTGATCTGCCGGTCGAGAAACCAGAGCGCGATCAGGGGATGTATGTAAACCAGCGAGATGCTCCAGTACGCGGGAGCGAGCCACGCAACGCCTGCGACGAACAACGCGACCGGCATCGCGGGCGAACCTTCGTAACCGGGTTTCTGCTTCGCACGGAGATGGAACAGGAGCCCGACCCAGAGAATGAAGAGCGTGTTCCATCCCGATACCGCCGTCTGCCACGAAACGAGGCTCCAGAGCCAGTTCCCGCCGAGGAAATAGATCGCGAGATACCCGGCGGTCAGCACGACCGTCCCGAAGATCGCGACCGAGTAATAAACGGTCGATCTCCCCCACACGAGCGGCATACGCGCGAGGAAGTACCGGAACTCCATAAAGTTATGGACGCCCGCGAACAGGAAGATCGTCAGGATCGAAGCCTGCAGGGGAAATCCCCCGATCGCCAGCGCCGCGACAGCACAGAATGCCAACGACGCTGCGAAAAGTGCGGCGGACGAACCGGCGGCTGCGCTTCCGGGCGCCGCGATCTGTTCTGCTTTCTGCATCTCTGAACGGCCGGGTCAGCTCACTTCTTGTTCGGGTTTTCCTTCTTTGCCATCGGGATGATCAGCTTGATCCCCTCCGCAACGTCATCGTCGCCGACCTTTATCTTGATCTGGCCGCGGGCGAACTTGTCAGACTTCATCTTGTCGCTGAGCATGTCGCTATCGATCTTCTGATATGTCGGCGGAGCGACGTTTGCCGTCACAAGCACCGTTCCCGCAACCGCGGCGACGAGAACCGCCGAAGCCGTTCCGGCGCTCCTGATCTTCTTTCTCGCCAGCCACACGCCGCCGAATATGAACGAGGCGGAAAGCAGGAGCCCTCCGAAAAGCGTCTGCGTGCGCGACAGGGAAGAAGCCAGTCCGACCGCGTCCTCACCAAGATAAAGCTGCTCGATCGTCCTCGGGGCGATCTCAAGCGTCGCTTCCTTCACTTCCGGATCGACATAGATCTGGATCCTGGTATCGATCGGTTCGGGAGCTTTCCTCGGCGGCGCTTCGTCCGCGAATGCGGCGACTGACAATGTCAACAGCAGGCAAATGGCGATGGCGGTACGTTTCATTTCGGTTCTCCTCTCACAGGGTGAATTTGCCGCGCATTATAGCAGTTGCCGCGGAACGATTGTTCGGATAAAGTCCGCCCGCTCGTTCGCGGCGCTGTTCCCGCTTCCGGCGAATTGAGTTACAATGCCCTATCCATACAGCACTGATCAGGAGCATTGATGAGAGCACAGCTTAAGAAATTCATCGATACGATCGGAAAAGATTCGATCGCCATCATTCCTGCGGCTCACGAAAAGACCCGCAGTTACGACACCGAATACAAGTTTCGGCAGGATTCCGATTTCTGGTACCTGACCGGTTTTCCCGAACCCGACGCGATCGCCGTCATCACTCCCGGCAAGCGGACAAAGTACACGATGTTCGTACGTCCGCGCGATCCGTTGATGGAAACCTGGTACGGACGCCGCGAAGGCACCGAGGGCGCGAAAGAGAACTACGGCGTGCAGAAGGCGCATTCCGTAGAGAAGTTCGAGAAGGAGATCGGCAAGCTTCTGGACGGGCACGAAAAGCTCTATTACCGGTTCGGCGCCGACGGCGATCTCGACAAGCTGATCCTGGATTACCTCTCGAACCAGCGATTCCGAAGGCTGAAGACCGCCTATCCGCCGCACACGATCATCGACCCGACGATCATCATCCACGAGATGCGGCTCCACAAGACAGAGGAAGAGGTCAAGCTGATGCAGACCTCCGCCGACATCGCAGCGGAAGCGCACGTGCTCGCGATGAAGAAGATCAAGCCGGGGATGAACGAGTTTCAGGTCGAGGCGCTGATGGAAGCGTATATGCGAGACAAGGGCGCTTCGGGCGTCGCGTACAACTCGATCGTCGGAGGCGGCGAGAACGCGACCATCCTGCACTACGTCGAGAACAACGCCGACCTGAAGAACGGCGACCTGATCCTGA
Organism: Aridibacter famidurans; assembly: GCA_024103495.1. Lineage (GTDB taxonomy): Bacteria > Acidobacteriota > Blastocatellia > Pyrinomonadales > Pyrinomonadaceae > Aridibacter > Aridibacter famidurans. Next base: position 19,379 of record JAGFIQ010000088.1, on the reverse strand, counting down.
TCGACGCCGGCGCGGAATACGAAGGCTACGCCTCCGATATCACGCGCACTTTTCCCGTAAACGGAAAGTTCTCGAAGGCCCAGCGCGAGGTTTACGACGTCGTGCTTGAGACGCAGAAAGCGTGCGTTGAGGCGACGAAGACCGGTACGACGATCAAGCAGCGCCAGGACCTTTCAATCGAGATGCTGACCGAGGGAATGAAAAAGCTCGGGCTTCTGAAGGGCGCGACCAAGACGCTCATCAAGAACAAGAAGTACGAGAAATACTACATGCACGGGGTCGGGCATTACATCGGGATGGATGTACACGACGCGGGACGATACTTCACCGATCAGGAGGCGAAGGAATCGCGCCCGTTCGCGCCCGGAATGGTGCTGACGGTCGAGCCCGGGATCTACGTCCCGGCCGACGACAAGTCGGCGCCCGAAAAATACAGGGGGATCGGTATCCGGATCGAGGACGACGTGCTCGTCACCGAGGACGGCAACCGCAACCTCACAACAAAGGTCCCGAAAGAGGCCGAAGAGATCGAACAACTGATGAACGGAGGCAGATCAAAGGCAAGACGCGCCAAAAAATAGTTGCAAGGCGCGAGATCCGATCCACCAATTCAGCTTTTCAGAGCGATCCCCTCATCCTCCGGGACAGCCGGAATCCTTCCGGCGAAACTTCACGCAGGAGGAGCTATGCTTAACAGGGGATCGCTTGCCGCCTTCACCGTACTCCCACTTTTGCTCACAACGGTTTACGCACAGTCCAGGGCGACCGTCACCGACGCCGGAGCCCAGCTTCTTAAAGAGCCGAGCCGCAGGTCCGCTCTGCTGAAACCGCTTCCGAAGGGTACCGAGATCGAGGTCGAGAACCAGTTCCTGGACGAGGACTGGACCCGGGTTTCGACCGAAGGGACCCGCGGCTGGGTCCGCCGCGAAAGAATCCGCATAAAAATGGACGATCCCTGGGACCGCGCCGTCTGGCTGTTCATCGGCAGCACGCCGAAAACGAACGGCTTCGTCGTCAGGTTCTACCTGAACACATCGCAGATCGTCCGCCGCGGCGACAACATAAGGTTCTGGACCAAGATGGTGCCCGACAACAAGGAAGCGTATTTCGATTTCATCATGGTCCGGGAGCCGAAGAGAAAGCCTTCTGAATTCAGGTTCAACTCCGACCTTTGGGAAGGAGACTGTTCGACACAGGAGATCAGCGTGCGCCGAAGCCTTCTTTACTGGAATTCGAACGAGGTGACGCGCCCGAATATGAAGAAGGGAGACGGCGAGACTTCCGGAAATTCGGCCGCGAGGGTGATACTTGAAGAGGCCTGCCGGACGGCGGACCGGCAATTCTGAGGATTCAGGGAGTTAGCCACCGCGTCTCGAGCTCGCCGTTGGTCCAGTCGAAGAGCGACCTTCGGTGGCCTCTCACGTCGAGCTCCATCACATCAACCTTTACGATCTTCGTCGAGATCACGGCGAAGTTCTCCCGCCCCGCCTTGCTTTCTTCAGCAGTCGGCTCGCGGTCGACGATCGCCTCGGGAAGCCCGTGCGTGGGCTTCTTGCTGTCCTCGCTCGGCGCCTTTCCTATGTAGCACCTTCTAGCAAAAAGCGAGGTCGCGAACCATTGTTCGTCGGCTAGCTCGTCGTCGAGGTGGATCTCCGCGATCCCCTGGATCCTCGCCTGAAAGTTCTCCTCCGGATGATAGAAGACCCACGTCGCCGAAGGATTCGCACGGATCTGGTCGAGCTTCGGAGATCCCGCGTGGGCGTGGAAGGCAAGCGCCGGAGGCCTTCGCCAGAACCGGCGAAGCACGACGACGCGCATCTCGGGCCGGCCGTCGCAGACGGTCCCGAACACGGGAGTATGAAACGGATGCTTCGACTCGAGCACACCCAGATCGAGGTGCTTCCACACCTTTTTCAGGATCTCTCCGTGCGAAACAGGTTTTTCCCAGAGTCCGGACATGTCAGTCTGTTGAGTCTGTCGAGTCTGCCGAGTCTATCGACTCGATCGACTTTCCCGATATTCTATTCAAACGCCACTTTCAATGCGAACCGGGACCCGCGTCGCCTGAAACAAAATCGCGTCCCGCCCGTTTTATCCCGCAGCCTGCATAAATCCTAACTGATAACAGGAGAGATAAATGAAAAAGTTCGTATTGGCGATTTTCGCTGTCGCCCTGATTTGTGCTCCGGCGATGGCTTCGAAGATGAAGACCGGAGAAGACGTGGTAAAGGCGATGCACAAGAAATACGAAGGCAAGTGGTACAAGACAATGACCTTCGTGCAGAAGAACACCCAGTGGGGCCGTGACGGATCTGTCACGAACTCGATCTGGTACGAAGCAATGTCGCTTCCCGGCAAGCTGCGCATCGACATAGATCCGATCGCCTCAGGGAACGGAATGATGTTCGTCGGCGGCAAGCAGCACAATTTCCGGGACGGCAAGCTTGCGAATTCCGTGGACAGGATCCACGACCTCATGGTCCTCGGCTTCGACGTCTACGGCCAGCCGGTGGAGACGACGATCTCGCAGTTGAAGAGTCTGAACTACGATCTGTCGGTCGTCGGCGAGAACTCGTGGGAAGGCCGTGCGGTATGGGTGGTCGGCGCGAAGCCGGGCGACGACAAGTCCGCCCAGTTCTGGATCGACAAGGAGCACCTGTATTTCGTCAAGATGATCAAACCGGTCGGGCCGAACCAGGACCAGATCCAGGAGATACGGTTCAACAAGTACTTCAAAGCGAAAGGCGGCGGCTGGGTCGCTCCGGAGGTCGTGTTCTTTGTCAACGGGAACAAGGTGTTCCTTGAGGAATACACCGAGGTCCGGACGGGGATCGATCTGGATGCGAGCCTGTTCGATCCGGCGAAATGGTCGGAGGTGGACAAGGGGTATTACAAATCGTGAATCGTAAATCGTGAAGATGGGTGCCTGGACCGCGGGCGTCCCCGCCCGCATCCGGTCAGATTCACTCTCCTGCTGTCGGGCGGCACGCCTCCGGCGTGCGCAGACGCGCAGGACCGAAACCCGGGGCTGCGCCTTCGGCTTGCCCCGGGCTAACCTCCGTCGCCCCTCCGGGGCGCGTTCCCATCTTACCCGTCGCTTGTGCTCCGGGTTCCGATCTTGCCCGTCGCTTGCGCTCCGGGTTCCGATCCCCTTCCGTTATGATTCCCGCCCGCGCTGTTCTAAAATAACGGTTTCGGGTCAGCGATGGCGGAAACACACACTTCAGAAGTATTGATCGTCGGAGGAGGCGTCATAGGCCTCTCGATCGCCCGCGCTTTGAAGAAGCGAGGCGCCGGCAAGATCACCGTCGTCGACCGCTCTTCGCCGGGCCGCGAGGCTTCGTACGCAGCCGCCGGAATGCTTGCGCCGCAGGCCGAGGCCGACTCGCCTGACGCGTTCTTCCGGTTCTGCAGGGAGTCGAACCGTATGTACACACGGTTCGCGGAAGAGCTTCTGGACGAAACGGGCGTCGACATTGAACTCGACGACGAAGGCACACTGTTTCTGGCGTTCAGCGACGACGATCTTTTGGAGTTAAGCCGGCGCTACGAATGGCAAAGCGGCGCGGGGATGAGGGTCGAGCACCTCACCGCCGCCGACACACACAAACTGGAGCCGTTCGTCTCGCCGGATTCGCTCGGTTCTCTCGTTTTTCCCGACGACCGACAGGTGGAGAACCGCGCGCTTATCAAAGCGCTTCTCGAATTCGCAAGCCGGAACGGGATCGTGATCGTACCGGACACCGAGATCCGGAACGTGTCTGAATCGGAGTCCGCTGCCGAAGCGCGGAGCGCGGACGGCAGGCGGTTCGAAGCCGGAACGATGATCGTCGCCGCCGGCTGCTGGACCTCGCAGATCGAAGGCGCGGCTCCCGAGACAGGGATCCCGGAGGTTAAACCCATCCGGGGACAGATGATCGCGTTCGAAGCGGCGAAAAGATTTTTCAGGAAAGTCATCTACAGCCACCGCGGATACATAGTCCCCCGAAAGTTCGGGAGGATCCTGGCGGGCTCGACGACCGAGGACGCCGGTTTCAAGGACAAAACAACCGATGAAGGTATCGAGACCATCCGCGAGAATGCGGTCGAGATCTCGCCGAGCCTCGCAAATCTGAAGATCGACGAAAGCTGGTCAGGCCTTCGGCCGTATTGCACAGCCGAGCGGCCTTTCATCGGCAAAGTCCCCAAGAGGGAGAGAACTTTCGCCGCGGTCGGCCACTACCGCAACGGGATCCTGCTCGCGCCGCTGACCGCGGAGATTCTCGCGATGAAGATCCTGGACGGAGCCGAGAGCGAGTTCCTGAAGATCTTCGGCGCCGGGCCTGCAAAGGCCGAAGCGGCGTAGAACCGCAGTTTTCGATATGAAGCAGTTCCTCGCATTGGCAATTCTCCTGATCGCGGCCACCCTGGCGCCGGCACAGTCCGGACGGGTGCCCGGCGACGGCTCAGTTCCCGCGGCCACGAACGGGCTTTCCGGAAAGTCGATCCACGATCTATACACCGAGGCGGTGAACTACGCCCTGAACAAGTTCACCGAGCTTGAACAGAAGAACGCGCCTTACAGCGAATCGGTACACAGGAAGATCTTGCAGGAACAGAAGCAGCTCGCCGCAAAATATGCCGCCGAAGCCGCATCGAGATCCGACGTTTCGGGAACCGATCTTTACTACCTGGGAAGGCTTCACTGGCTCGCGACGAACTCGATCGACGCCGCGGAAGCATTCGAGAAGTTTCTCGCGATCCGGAGCGGCGAACACGACGCGATGAAGCAGACCGCGCGTTCGGTCGTTGTAGTTATGGCGGCCGAGACAGGCGAGTTCGAGAAGGCGGAAAAGACGCTTTCCGACTACTACGGCAACCAACCGGTCAGGCTCTCGGAGCTTGCCTCGATGGAAAAGCAGATCGCCTACAGCTACCGTCTCGAAGGCAGGTACGAAGACGCCGCGCCGCACGCCGGCAAAGCGTTCGAAGCGACGACAAGCCTTTTGTTCGAGGAAGAATCGAGGGCGAAGGCTCTGAGCCAGTTCCTCGATTCCGGCGTGACGGCGTTCGAGATCGAACGCCAGCTTGGCCATCGCGAGAAGGCGGAAGCTATCCTTGCAACGTTGAAGAAATACGGCGCGACCGTCCAGTCGCACAGCGTGTACTTTCGCGCCATCGATGAACAGATCAAATACCTGATCGACACCGGCCGCAAGCCGAGCGCGCTTGCTTACTACAACAACGCCCTTGTCTCGGTCCAGAAAGACTTCCCCGACATCTCGCTCCGCGTCCAGATCGAGAACAATCTCAAACGAAAGAAAAAGCACTACGAGATCCTCGGCGAGAAGGCCCCCGAACTTCGCGACGTCGCGCACTGGCTTCCGGCAAAGCCCGAGCCCCTCTCGGGCCTTTCGGGCAAGGTCGTTCTCCTTGATTTCTGGGCGACCTGGTGCGGCCCTTGTTTTGAAGCGTTCCCCGACCTCGCGAAATGGCACAACGAGCTCGGCAAGGACGGCCTTGTGATCCTCGGCGTGACCCGTTACTACGGTCAGGGAGAGGACGGAAACCGTGCAACCGAAAAGGAAGAGGTCGAGTTCCTGAAACGGTTCAAAGTAAAAGAGGGCCTGCCATACAGCATCGTGGTCTCCGACGGCCAGGCGAACCAGATCATTTACGGCGCGATGTCGATCCCAACCACGGTCCTCATCGACCGGAAAGGAATCGTCAGGTACGTTGAGACCGGCGCCGGAACACTGAGAAAACGCGAGATCAAGGAGATGATCGACCGGCTGCTCGCCGAAGAGTAGAGGTTATGGCGCCGCGGACGATGGCAGACAAGGGATCAAAGACCCGGAATTTCTACGACCGGATCGCGGACGCCCAGAGCGTGGCGCTCAGGCTGAACGGCTACCGAGCCTCGGTCGCGCGGTACCTTCGTTCTATCGATCCGGAGATCGGACGCGAGTCGTACGTGCTCGATGCCGGAAGCGGGACGGGCATCGTAACGGAAGGATTCTACGCCGCAGGATACCAGCCAAAATGCACGGTTACGTTCGACCTTTCGCACCGGTCCCTTTCGGTCGGGAAAGAACATATCCGGAAGAACAAGAAGACGCGAAGCGCGGCGATAAGTGCGGTCCAGGGGAACATCCTTGAACTTCCTTTCGCGGACGGCTCGTTCGATCTAATCCTTTCCTGCGGTGTCCTTGAATATGTACCACTCGAAGACGGGCTCGGAGAGCTTGCGAGGGTGCTGAAGCCCGGCGGTAAGCTGGTCTTTATTCCGGTCAAACCGTCTTTCGTAGGCTCGGTACTCGAGTTCCTCTACAAGTTCAAGACCTACCCTCTATCGAAGATCCGCAAGGAGGCGGTCAGGCACTTCAAGATCGCGGGCGAGCATGAGTTCAAACTAACCGAGGCGATGGGCTGGTCGAAGATCGTGTTTCTTCTCGAAAAGAAATAGCCCGGCACGGAATGTCGAAGAAGAGGAACAGACCGCAGGTCATCGCCCACAGGGGCTCGTCGCACAAAGCGCCGGAGAACACGCTGGATGCGTTCGCGCTTGCGATCGAGGACGGCGCCGAGGGTCTCGAAATGGACGTTCGCCTCGCCGGCGACGGCACTCCGGTGCTTTTTCACGACTCGAGCCTTCGGCGTTTTACGGGGAAGGACACCCGGATCGACAGCCTGTCAGCCGAAGAGATAAAAAAGGTATCCGTCGGCAAGTGGTTCAATAACCGCTACCCGAAGCGCGCTCAGCAAAAATACGAAAAGAGCTCTGTGCCGACGCTCGAAGAAGCGCTCGAGTTTCTCAAAGGATTTGAAGGGGACATCTTCGTCGAACTCAAATGCCGCCCTCTCGATGCGGAGCGGACAGCTGTCGGCGTCGCAAGACTGCTGTCGGGGTCGCCGCTTCTTCCGCGCTTCATCGTCAAGAGTTTTTGCCTGGACGCGTTGCCGCCCCTTCGGCGCGAATGCAGCGACCTGAGGACCGCGGCCCTTTTTGCGCCAAAGGTGATGTCGATCATTCGAAAGGAGAAGCGGCTGGTGAACATCGCGTCGGACCTTGCGGCCGATTCGCTTTCGCTTCACGCCTCATTGGCGACAAAGAAACTTATGAAGAGGTCGCTCCGTGAGGGTCTGGACGTCGCGATCTGGACCGTGGACAACCCTCGCTGGCTTAAACGGGCCCTCGAACTAGGTGTCGGGAGCGTGATCACGAACAAGCCGGACCTTATGCTGCTCCGCCGAAGGGAGCTCCTCCATAGGAATTCGATCACGGCATAGGGAGGCAGGCAGGCTTCTTGCCGAAGCCTTTGCGAGCAATTAAACTCGCACAACAGGACCCCTCAACCCGGCACTGCCGTCACAAAAGGCAAGCATATAAAATGAAATTTTACGAAGATATAACCGCGCTTATCGGCAAAACGCCGCTCGTGCGTATTAACCGGCTGAAGGATCAGATGGGAGTGAAGTCCACGATCCTTGCGAAGATGGAAAGCCTCAACCCAGGCTATTCGGTCAAGGACCGCATCGGCATCTCGATGATCGACTACGCGGAGAAGGAAGGCACCCTGAAGCCCGGAGGCACGATCATCGAAGCGACCTCGGGAAACACAGGGATCGGTCTCGCGATCACCGCCGCGGTGCGCGGATACAAGTGCATTTTCGTGCTGACGGACAAGGTCTCGATGGAGAAAACCCGTTACCTTAGGGCGCTCGGGGCCGACGTCGTCGTCTGCCCGAACGCGGCAAAGGCGGGAACTCCCGATCATTACGTGGATACGGCAAGGCGGATCGCAAAGGAAACCCCGAACTCGTTCTACCCGGACCAGTACGGCCATCCTGCGAACCCTATGGCGCACTACAAGACGACCGGACCGGAGATCTGGGAGGACACAGACGGAAAGATCACGCATTTCGTCTCAGGGATCGGGACCGGCGGCACGATCAGCGGAACCGGAAGATACCTTAAGGAGAAGAACCCGGACGTGCAGATCGTCGGCGCCGATCCCTACGGATCGATATTCAAGACGTACAAGGAAAGCGGTTTCGTGCCCGAGGCGACGCCGTATCTCGTTGAAGGCATCGGGCAGTGCGCGCCCACCGAGAACGCCGATATGCGCGTGATCGATGAGATCATCAACGTCACCGACCGCGACTCGTTCGAGCTCGCGCGCCAGCTTGGGCGCGTCGAAGGGATCTTCTGCGGCGGATCGACCGGGACCAATTTCGCCGCCGCGGTGCAGGTTGCGAAACGCAGCGATGACGCGGTCGTGGTCTTTATCGTCTGCGACACGGGCGAGCATTATCTGACGAAGTTCCATTCGGACGAATGGATGAAAGAGAAGCTTCTGCTCGAGCCGCAGCGGATCACCGCCGGGCTCATCTCCGAGACCAAGAGCGCGGGTTCGCCTGCGGAGCTTGTCTTCGCCGAGCCGGGCGACACCGTCGCGGACGCGCTCGAGAAGATGGACAAGCACGGTGTGACGCAGATCCCGGTCCTCGAGAACCGGGTTTCGGTCGGATCGCTGAAGGAGAGCAGGCTTTTCGCGAAACTCCTCGAGAACCGGGAGCTTTTGGAGAACAACGTCAGCGAGGTGATGGACGCGAGCTTTCCCGTACTGGATGTAGACGCGAGCTTCGACGAGATACGCGACAGGCTGCGGGATGCCCCGGCGGTCCTGATCGAAGACTTCAAGCGGATCAAGAGCATCATCACGCGGAGCGATCTGCTCGACCTAACCAGGTAGAGGCGGGCAAAGGATCGTGACCCGGCTCAGGCGCGGGCCCTTGTACGTTTGTAGATCAGCCAGAAGCAGAAGGTGAAGATCACCGACAGGATCAGGCGCGGGTAGTCCCAAGTCCCCAAGATCCCCAGCGCAAGAAAGTACATGAGGCTGGCCGCTGTCAGAACCGTAAGCACGAGAGCGAGGATCGCGATCCGGCTCCTTCCGGCCTCCCGCAACGAAGTTTCAATGTTCATTGCCTTTCCTCCGCGGTCATTATACACATCCTCCCGGGAAGACCGCCGGACCGCTTAAGGGAATTTTCCGTACTTCTGATAAAATCTCGTTCGCGCCCCGGGCGCTGGCGGGATTCTTTCCTTTTTACTTGATGCCGGAACCAGTTCTTCTCATCGACGGCGAGGACCGTGTACCACTCGACCGCGGACTGATAACCATCGGCCGCGCGTCGGACAACGTCATTGCGTTCACGGAAGACTCGAACGTCTCCCGGTATCACGCCGAGATCGAGAACCGCGGCGAGGGAGATTACTGGATCTTCGACCTCAACAGCAGTAACGGCACGAAGGTCAACGGCGAGACACTGACCGTCGAAAAGCCACTGTTCGACGGCGACGTTGTGATCATCGGCGGCTCGCACAAGATCGAGGTGGTTCTGACCGAACGCGCCGAGGAAGACGCCGACGACGAAGAAGAAGAGCCCGAGGAAGAGGAAACCGCGGAAGAAGAGCAAGGCCCCGAAGCTCCGCCCGAAGGCGAGGCGCCGCAGAAACCGAAGCTCTCGATGCTGTTCATCATCGCCGGACTCGCACTCGGGCTTGCGGTCATCGCCGTCGGAGTGGCTCTTGCGGTCTATCTTTCGGGAGGAGGAGGCGGGCTGGCATCAGGCTGTGAAGCGTCGGCGCGGATCGTGAATCCGCAAAACGGAGACATCCTTGAAGAGGCGACCGATATTGAGATCGAGCTGACCGATCCGGCAGAATGCGTCGTCCAGACGGCCTACACGATCGACGACAAGGTCGTCGCGACCTCCGACACGTTTCCGTTCAAGGCCTCGATAGACCCCGCCAACGTTCCGGGCCTTTCGGACGGCCTCGACCACACCCTGAAGGTGGTCCTGATCGACGCCGACGGAAACCAGGCCGTCCAGCCCGCGGAGATCGCGCTTAACTTCAACACCCTCGCCACCGACTCGCCTTCCCCGACGCCCGGCGGCGGGCAGACACCGGGCACCGGCGGTCAGGATCAGACGCAGCCCGGCGGCTCACAGGTCTCACTGACAGACACTAAGTCGATGACCGAGCGGATCATCCCGCAGTTCTCAGGCCAGGCCGCATACGTCACGGGAAATCCGGGCTTTCTCGACGCGGTCTCCCGATATACGGCTGAATACGCAGAGCCGGGTTTCTTCAGCCGCGCGAGCAAGTACAGGGATGTGATCAACACAGAGTTCATCCAGGAACGCGCGCTCGATCCGCCGCTCGGATACCTTCTCGCGATGAGCCGCAGCAAGTTCCAGCCGACGAACGATCAGAAGGGCGCCGGGCTCTGGAGGATGGACAACGAGCTGGTGCTCGAATTCAACTACAACGGCCTGTGCGGCGCGGAAACGATCGCAAGCCCTGCGCAAGGATGCGCGGCGATCGCGTCCTCCAGCTATCTGAAGGACATGCTGCTCAAGGCTTTCGGCGGAAATTCCGGTGATATAATCTACGTCGTTGCCGCCTTTGGAATGAAACCGCTCGAAGCCACGCAGTGGAGGCAGACGCTTCCCGAGGACAGAAGCGACTTCTGGAGGGTGCTTGAGCGCGATCCGCAGAAACAAGAGGCTGTCGCACGGTTTTTCGCGGCCTCGATCGTGGCAGAGAACCCCGGGAGGTTCGGGCTGCAGGACGACAAACCGCTTTCCACGCTTTATCGCGACGCAATGAGGCAGGCGGCTCCGGCAGCGGGCAATTGATACGTGATGTTCGATCTGATTCTTACATTTTCGGGAGACGACGGCGCGGTCGAGATACCTGTCGAGGGGGACAGGTTCTCTTTCGGTAGAGGGAGCGACGCCAATCAGAGGTTCGACGACAGCGGACTTTCCCGGCTTCACGCGACGATCTACCGCGAGGACTCGCGAGTCTGGATCGTGGACGAGAACTCGTCGAACGGAACTTTCGTCAACGGAGAAAAGGTAGAGGCGGGCGGAACTCCGCTGTACGACGGCGACACGGTCCGGATCGGGCACCACACGAACATCAAGGTCGAGTTCAGGAAGGTCGAGGAGGAAGCCCCCGCATCATCCGCCGCTGACGAGGGCCAGACAGTGGCTTCCGCCCCGGAAGGGGAAGAGCGGTCTTCGATGCTGCTTCCGGCGATCCTTCTGGGCGTCGCGATACTGGTCATCGGAGCATCGGCTATCTTTGTCGTTCTGATCATGAACGGAGGCTCGACCGAGGTCACGGCTTCCGATTCCACATACGACGATCCAGGCCTCAGCGACACCCTCGGCGAAGACGATACGAACGAGGATTCGAACGGCGATAACACGTCGGGCACTCCGGCGCCCGGCCAGACCGGCTCGGACGCGGGCTTTCCACCGACCGGGCCCACGCCCGATCCGCTGGGACCGATAGTTCCGGGACCCGGGGGACCGACCCGGATCATCCCTACCGGAAAGACCTACCAGCAAATGTCGGAATCCGAGAAGATCCAGTACATCAAGGGCAAGGCCGAGATAGTCTCCCGTGTGATAGGCAACAGCAGCGGCGAAGCGATACCTCCGGCCGCTGCGGCAAAGATAAAGCAGTTCCTGGACGGTTACGTCTCGAAGATCCGAAGCACCAGGACGAATAACTGCACGATGGGCGGCTGGCAGTCGAGCGATATGACCTCGATCCTGCTTCGCGCAAAAAGCAACGCCCCGTTCATCATCCGTGCCTTCAACGAGAAAGGGATCGATCCGCAGGTCGGCCTCTATCTCGCGATGATCGAGTCCGAACATTGCGAATGCCTGCAGAGTCCGACCGGGCCGCTCGGCATGTTCCAGTTCACGCAAGCTACCGGAAGGCGTTACGGCCTCGACGTCCGCTCGGGCGCTTCGCCTTCGAATCCCGACCAGCGCTGCGAAAAGGAGCCGGCTGCAAAAGCGGCCGCCGCGTATATGAAGGCGCTTACCGGGCGAATCGGGACCGGACCCCTCAGCATTCCTCTGGCCATCGCTTCGTACAACAGCGGCGAAGGAGGACTGGGAAAGAACCTCAGGACCGCGCTGGAAGCGAACGAAAGCCAGGAGCGCAGTTTCTGGACGCTTGTAGCGAACTCCGACAAACTCGCCGAGCAGTTCCAGCGCGAGAACATCAAGTACGTGCCCAAGTTCTTCGCTGCCGCGATCATCGGCGAGAATCCGAGGGATTTCGGGATCGACCTCGAGTCGCTCTCCCTTTACACACGGTAGAAATACGTCGAAACAACCCGAGCGCCGTGCGGCCCGCCTATGACCGATCTTTTCTTCAGCTATATCGATGAGGACTCGAAAGAACAGAGGGTGCGGGTCGAAGGCGAACGATACATCATCGGGCGTCACTCGCAGAACGATCTTTCGATAGTCGATTCGAGACTCTCCCGCCGCCACGCCAAGATCGAGCGGTTCGCCGATATCTTTGTGGTCTCGGACCTCCAGTCCAGCAACGGAACGAAGTTGAACGGCAAGCTGCTCGACGAGCCGGCGGCCCTTTCGGACGGAGATGTTCTGGACCTGGGAGGCGTCGAGCTGAAGGTCGAGCTCGACGGCGAAGGCGCTTCCTCAGGCGCGAATCCGAAAGCCGAAAGCGGTCAACCGGACGCCTCGAATGATGCCGGCGAAGAAGAGTCCCCGCGTGCCGCATCCGCTCCCGCCGCCTCGGCCTCGGTCTCGTCGGCCGGTTCCGGCGGATCCGTCTTCGGCAACTTCTTCATACTCGCTCCCCTGATGGCCATAGGGTTCATCGTCATACTGGGACTCGGTTTGCTGATCTACACACTTGTCGGCGGCGGAAAGAGCGAGACGGCCGACTCGGGCGACGGATATCCGACGCCGGAAGACGACGTCTATCTCTCAGGTCCCGACAGCACGCCGGGTTCGGACCCGACAGACGCCGGCACAGATTCCCTTCCCACGCCCTCGACCGGCCCGACGACGACCGGTTCGGAGATCCCGACTCCGGAAGATATACCGGCAGGGGACGAGAAGGTCAGATCGCTGGTCACGTCCTTTATGCGGAACATCGCCCAGCGCGATCCGGCTCCGGTGGTGACGTCCGAACCGCTTTCGAAGATCAGTTCGAAGATCGATCAGTTCAGAGGCTCGGCGGCCGTCGGAGCTAACATCGAAAGCGCGCTCCGGTCGCGCACTCAGATCGAATCGATCGCGAGATCCAAGAACCTCAAGCCGGAGTTCGTCGCCGCAGCGGCTCTCGCCAAGCTTGGGAACAGCCGAGGCGATGTCGTTGCAACGGCCGGCGGGATGATCGACGCGCTGAGCGGGCTAAAGATACAGATCGGCGACGCGTTCGCGAACGAATGCGTGATCATCATCGCCGCTTACGACCAGGGCGAGCGCGGTGAGTTCTTGCAAATGCGCGATACGATGACTAAGCTCGCTACTGACAACCCCAACACGAGCTCCAGAAAGGTCAGAACGATCTGGTTCCTGAAGGAACAAGGCAAGCTTTCTGACTCGCAGTTCGACTTCGCTCTCCGTTTCCTCGCGATCGGGACGATCGCCAAAGACCCCAAGGCGTTCGGGATAAATGCCGGCCCCCTCAACCTGGGCTAGCAAGGAAGGCTTATATGAACGAAGAAAACGAGTGGGTCGAAGGCAGGGTAACCCTGCAGGTCGACGGAGAGCCGCTGAATTTCCAGATGACGGTCCCCGCGAAGCGCGTGACGATCAGGCGAATGCTTCCGGTGTTCCAGCAGATGGCCGGTTCCGTTGTCGGGCTCAGCGTCGACACGGTGAAAGCCGCGGGAATGTCGGTCTCGTGCAAGGCGGGATGCGGCGCCTGCTGCCGCCAGGCGGTGCCGCTTTCAGAGCCGGAGGCCTTCGAGATCGCAGAGCTTGTCGAACGTCTTCCCGAGCACCGAAAGAAGGTGGTCAAAGAGCGCTTCGAGAAAGCCGTTAAGCAGCTCGCCGAGGCGGGATGGATCGCGAGGCTCGACAACGCGATCAACGCCGACGACCGAGAGCGCGAGAAGATCGTCGAGGATTACTTTCGCGAGGGGATCCCGTGTCCTTTTCTTGAGGATGAATCGTGCTCGATACATCCGGACCGCCCGATAGCCTGCCGCGAATACCTCGTCACCTCGCCCGCCGAACACTGCAAATCCCCGTTCAAAGGCAAGGTCAGGGGCGTACCGCTGGTCGTAAAGCCTTCCGCCACCCTGAACAAGATCAGCCGCACCGAAAATATGGAAGGAGCCGCGGGTTTTGTTCCTATGATCCTGGCCCTGGTCTGGGCCGAGAACGTTGAGGAGGACGGGACGAGGAAGACCGGAGAGCATTGGATGGCCGACTTCTTTTCCAATCTCACGAAAGACACGATTCCCGGATTTAAGCCGCCCGGAAACGAAACGGACGAGTAACGGACCCGGCGTGGTGGAGTTAAGCCGTTTGCGATTTACTATTTACGAGTAACGATTTACTATAGGCGCAATTTGATATGAGCAAATACCGGAAAATCGTCTGGAACGAGGGGATGCTCCTGACTCCTCACCACTTCCAGCAGTGGGATAACTACCACGAGGAGTTGCTCAGCTCCCGAATCAGGTCGGTCCTTCCTTACGAATACGGCGTCATCGATCTTCAGGTAAATCGAGAGGCGATCAGCAACGGAGATTTTCAGGTCACGAACTGCCACGCCGTGCTTCCCGACGGATTGATGATCAACGTTCCGGATGCGGAGGGTGTCCCGGACCTGCGTCCGATCGGCAATCACTTCCATCCCGAACAGGAAAAGCTTGGGGTACACCTTGCGATCCCCGCAAGGAAGCTTGGCGAGGCGAACTTTCAGGCGAACGGCGCGAAGCCGAGTCCGAACCTGCGCTACCTGCAGGAAGGCGCGCTGGTCAAGGACGAGACCAGCGGCACGAACGAACAGCCGGTAGCATACGCCAAGAGCAATCTGAGGATCATCTTTGACGACGAACTGCGGGACGGGTTCACATCGATCAAGATCGCGGAGCTCGAACGTACGCCGACCGGTCAGCTGAAGATCTCGGACGATTACATACCGCCGGTGCTGAAGATCCCGGCTTCAAGCTGGCTCGTCAATATGCTCCGGCAGTTGGTCGAGATCCTGATCACGAAGAGCAGTTCGCTCGGCGAACAGAGACGTCAGAAGAACGCCTCGCTCGCTGATTTCACAACGTCGGAGGTCGCGGTTTTCTGGCTTCTGCACACGATCAACTCCTCGATCCCGAAGATGTCGCATTACTTCCGTTCGCCGCTCGTGCATCCGGAGCTTGTCTATCTGGAAATGGCGAAACTCGTCGGCCAGCTGCTGACGTTCTCGCTTGAGGAACACCCGAAGGACATCGTCAAGTACGAGCACGACGACCTGTACTACACTTTCAGCAACCTTTCGGCCCAGCTGAAGGAACTGCTTGAGACTGTGATTCCGAGCCGGTGCGTTCCGATCCCTCTCGAGCGAACCCGCGAAACGCTCTACGTCGGCCGGATCGAGGACGAGAGGCTTTTCAAGGATGCGGCTTTCTATCTCGGCGTGAGCGCAAAGCTCGCCGAATCGAGACTTATCGAGACGGTCCCCCGCGTGACCAAGATCGGTTCGAGGGACGTTATAGATACGATCATCGGATCAGCGCTGCCCGGTGTGGTGCTGACTCACGTCAGCCCGCCGCCGGCACCCATCCCAAGCAGGGTCGACTTCCAATACTATATGCTCGACACGATCGGGCCGTACTGGGACGGGATCAAGGGCTCGAAGGTGATCTCGGTATATATTCCGGAAGAGATCCCGGACGAGAAGCTGGAGCTTTACGCGGTCAAGAACCGTTAGGCCCTTTGAAGGGATCGATTGTTTTCTGATTCTTAGAGATGATCCGGCCTGAGTTTCAAGGGCCGGCGGTTTATGAGCGAAAGGGACCGAAGAACAAGTAATGACCTGGTCAGGTTCGCAGGACCGATCTTCGATCTGGTGCTTCGCCTGAAGGCGGGGATCGTCCAGCCTTCGAACGAGCTTCGGCCGAAGTGCGCCAAACTGCTCGACGATTTCGAAAAGAGGGCCGAACGGTACCGCTTCAATCACAAGATCGTAAGGGTCTCGAAGTTCGCGCTTGCTTCGTTCATCGATGAGACCGTGCTCACGAACAACTTCCCTCTAAAGGAAGAATGGGAGCGGTATGCCCTTCAGCTGGAATACTTCGGGGAACAGCTTGCGGGAAACAAGTTCTTCGAAAAGCTGGAGGCGATGCTCAAACAGATCAAGGTCACTGCGGACGCGGTCGAGATCTACTACGTTTGCATGCTTTTGGGCTTCAAAGGCCGGTATGCCGTTTACGAACACGACAAACTGATCTCGGTGATGCAGCGGACCGCGGACGCGCTTGTGAAGGTCGGGCGGATAAAGCCAACCGAGCTTTCGCCGCACTGGCTTGTGAACGACCAGCCCGAACCTCCGCCGAAAAAGGGGATGCCGGTCTGGGCAAAGATCTCCGCCGCCGGCGGTCTCGCGCTTTCAGTGATCATATACTTGTCGATGTTCCTCGTGTCTTCGATCCACTTGAACAACGCTTTGGAGCAGTTGTTAAGATAAGGCGCGCGGCTGCCGGAACGTGACCGGGCGGTCGGGATCGTACAGTTCCGCAGTAGAAAAGGGACCAAACGTTTATGTCCACCTGGCACAGGCAACAAATGACCTACGCCCTCGGGATCGGGGGCTTTATGTCGTTCTACGGAGTTGTGGGCCTGATCGTTTGGCTGATGGGAGACTATCTGGGTTGGAATCCCGGATCGCGCGTTGTCATCATCGCTCTTATACTGCTGACCCTGCCGTTCGCTCTCGTCGGAAACTACTTCCGGACCCGAAGGGCGAGAAAGAAAGAAGAGAAGGAAGCCGAAGCCGAGCCGGCCGCGAAAACGGAAGGGGCCGCCGCAGGAGACGGCAAAGCGGTCAAGCCCGTCGCGAGTTCCGAAGAGGTCTCGAAGGGCGCCGATGAGGTCATAAGCTTCCTAAAGAGTTCCGATCTCGGCGCCTCCGGCAACGCGGTTTACGCGCTGCCCTGGTACATCGTTGCCGGTGACCGGGGGAGCGGAAAGAGCTCTCTCGCGCTCGCGTCCGGATTGAACTTTCATACCCTTCCGAGTCAGCGGCAGTCGGAAATGAAGCTCGTCAAGCCGACGCGGCAGGTCGACTGGCGGGTTACCAATGATGCCGTGTTCGTCGATACTCCGGGGCGGTATCAGGCTGAAGGGCCGGACTTCGACGAGTGGTCTTCCCTGCTGGAAACGATCAAGAAACAGCGCGGAAACCGGCCGCTGGACGGACTTATCCTCACGGTAAACACCGAAAAGATCCTGAATTCGGACGAGCGCGACATCGAGGAGCTCGCGAAACTTCTCCGGACGAGGCTCGACGACGCGACCAAGCGGCTCAAGACGCGGTTTCCGGTCTATCTGGTCTTCACTCACGCGGACGCGATCGAGGGATTTCGCGATTCGTTCTCGACCTCGAAAAAGGAAGGCGAGAACCTCGTATGGGGTGCTACGATCCCGCTTGAGAAGAGCGACAACGCGCAGGCCCTGTTCGACTCGGAGTTCGAGCTTCTGCAGGATTCCCTTATGCAGAGGAGGCTTATACGCCTCTCGGCTCCGTTCACACCGGTCCGGCAGCTCCGGATCTTCAACTTCCCGCTTCATTTCGCTTCGGCGCGCAGAAAGCTTGGGACGTTCGTCACGACCCTGTTCCGTCCGAACCCCTTTAGCGAGAGCCCCTTCCTTCGCGGATTCTACTTCACCGCGGCGCCGGTCAGCCGCGGGCGGCAGCGCGACGGCAAAGCTGTTCCGCAGACGGTCGGAGACACATACTTCACAAAGAAGCTATTCTCGGACGTCATACTTCGCGACAAGGACCTCGTAAAGACCTTTCAGGAGCAGAGGCAAAGGCCTCCGGTCCTAGGGTGGCTGCTGACGATCGCCGGCACGTTCATCACGCTCATCGTCCTTGCGCTTTCCGCGTACTCGCTCTACATCAACAATGCCTTTCTGGACGACGCGGTGACAAAGGGCCAGGTGGTCCTCCGGATGACGCGGACCGACAAGAACATCGATCCCCTCACCAAGGAACCTGCCAAGACCCAGACGGAACTGAACGAGATCAATGACCTGAGGGCGATCCTGGACCGGATGGACGAATACGAGCGGGAGGGTCCTCCGTTCTATATGAGAATGGGCCTTTATTCGGGCAACCGGCTCCTTCGCGACCGCCTGATGTACATCTACTACGTCGCGATCGAAAGGCGCTTCCGCGATCCGACCGTACGGAGGCTCGAACGGGAGCTCGCGGCATTTGCCGCCGGGAACAACCCGGCCCCCCAGCCCGCACAGGGCGGGGAAGCCAAAACAGCCCAGCAACTGGAAGAAGAGGTGCTCGAGCGGCATTACGACCTGCTGGAGGCGTACCTCCTGCTGACCGAACAGCACAAAGAGCATGCTATGGACACTTCGGCGCCCTCGAAACTCGAGAAGGCGCTTGAGAAGTTCTGGCTCGAGGAATCAAAACTGCCGCCCGGAAACGATGTTCTTGCAAGAGAGCAGCTTCGCTTCTACGCAAGACAGGTCGACAGGGAAAGCAGCTACCCGGGCGACACGAGCGGCTTTCCGAGGATCTCTCCGAATCCGCAGCTTGTGACGAACGTCCGCAAGCGCCTTGTGAAGTACCCGGCGTACAAGCGGTACCTGAACAGGCAGATAACCGAGGTCACGAATGAGGTCGGCGAGATAAGTGTCGAATCTCTTCTCGGCGGCAACAGCAAGGGCCTGATCGAGGGTTCGGTCAAGATCCCGGGAGCGTTCTCGGTCGTCGGATACCGCGGATATATGAAGGCCAGGCTCGACGGCGCGACCGCCGTCCTCAGCCAGGACGACTGGGTGATGGGGGAAGAGGGAAAGGCGGAGGCGATCAAGGCCGACGAACTGACGAAGCTGAAAAGCGAGTACTTCAGCCGTTACGCGGCCGCGTGGGAGCGGCTGATCGCCGGAACCCGGGTGGTCCCGTACAACACGGACGACGATCTCAAGGACGCGATCGACACCTTCGCGGGCGCCGAGTCGCCGATGAAGCTTTTCCTCCGCGAGGTGGCCCGAAATACGGACCTGACCGCGAAGGCGGAAGCGAAGAGCTGGTTCGACTTTTCGTGGATCTCAGACTGGTGGAACGGCGCGGGAGGCTCGGGCGAGGTCGAGGACAATACCGAGCTGAGCAAGCAATTCAATCAGCTGTTCATTTTTATGGGCGATCCGGCGGAGGAAAAGGGCCAGCCGATCAACCAGTACACGGCGATGCTCGCCGAGATATCGCAGCTACTGAACACGACTTCGGCACAGAAGCTGCGAGAGATCAAGACCCACCTGGCGAAAGCCGACGACGACGGAAGGAGATTCCACCG
>JAGFIQ010000042.1 GCA_024103495.1 Aridibacter famidurans | reverse complement strand
ATGCGTGCCGCGATCTCCGCGCCGTAACCGAACGAAAGCGGGTCTTCATGAGCGACGATCGCGCGGCTTGTCTTCTTAACACTCTCGGTTATAGCTTCCCAGTCGTACGGGACCAGCGAACGCAGGTCGATGATCTCCACCGAGATTCCTTCCTTCTCGAGCGCTTTTGCGGCCTGCCTCGAACGTTCCACGAGCGCGCCGAAAGTGATTATCGAAACGTCGGATCCCGCCTGGACGGTCTTAGCCTTACCGAACGGGATCATGAACTCATCCGAAGGATACTCGGACTTGTTGTAGACCTGCCTGTAAAGGTGCTTGTGTTCGAGGAAAAGCACCGGGTCGTCGCATCGGATCGAGGTCCTCAAAAGCCCGTTGGCGTCCAGAGCGTTCGAAGGATAGGCGATCCTGAGCCCGGGCGTATGCGAAAAGATCGTCGTGCCGGACTGCGAGTGATAGATCGCGCCGCCCTTCAGATAGCCCCCGACCGGAACGCGGATCACGACCGGCGATTTGAAATCGCCGTCGCTGCGCCAGCGCATAAGCGCGAGCTCGTTGCGGATCTGGTGGTAGGCAGGCCATATGTAATCGAAGAACTGGATCTCGACAACGGGCTTAAGTCCGCGCGTCGCCATTCCGATAGCCCGGCCGACGATGTTCGCTTCCGCCAGCGGCGAGTTGAACACGCGATCGCCGCCGAACTCCCTCTGAAGATTCGCCGTCACTTTGAATACGCCGCCCTTTCCTTTCACGCGCTCCAGGTACTCTTCGCGCGAGCAATCCGCTACGTCCTCTCCGAAGATCACGATCCTCGGATCACGCTTCATCTCGGTGTGCAGGCAGCGGTTGATCAGATCGACCATCGTGCCCGGATTGCCGGATAGCTCCGCGCCTTCTTCTGTGTCGAACTCGGACGATGTCGGATCGACCTCTTCCGAAAAGATATTCCTGTGAGCCGTTTCGGGAGCCGGCTGCGGGCTCGCCAGCGCCTCGTCGGTCGCAGCGTTAACCTCCGCGTCCACTTCCTTGCGAAGAGCCTCGAGCTCCTCCGACTTGGCGACGCCTTCCGTCATCAGGAACTCGCCGAAGGTCGTTATCGGGTCGATCTTTGCGTCGGCCTCGCGTTCTTCCTCGGGCCTGTAAAGTTTCTCGTCGTCCGAAAGCGAATGCGAATACGGACGTATGACCTTCGCGTGGATCAGCGCGGCTCCCTTGCGCTCGCGGCAATGGGCGACTGCTTTCGTGAACGCCTCGTACGATTCGAGCGGGTCCGTACCGTCGACTTTCTGAATGAAGAGGTTCGGAAATCCGATCAAAAGGTCCGACACGCTTCCGCCGGCGGTCTGAACCTCTACCGGGACAGAGATCGCGTAGCCGTTGTCCTCGATGACGAAGATCACGGGCAGCTTCAGATTGCACGCCGTGTTCAGCGCTTCCCAGAATTCGCCTTCAGACGATGTTCCGTCGCCGATCGAAACGTACACAACCTCGTCGCCCTTGAAGCCCGTGACCTTGTCCTGAAGTTCTTCGACGAGGGACGCCCTGTACGAAGCCTCCGCGGCTCCCACTGCCTGAAGAAGCTGCGTTCCGGTCGGCGAGGATTGCGAAGGCACGTTCAAAGGGACCGATCCCCAGTGCGAGGGCATCTGGCGGCCGTGCGAGTTCGGATCGGCTTCGGCGCCAACCGCCGAAAGGAGCATCTCCTTCGCGGTCATTCCGAGCTGGATCATCAAAGCGCGGTCTCGGTAATAAGGATAGAACCAGTCATATCCGGCTTTCATCGCGAGACCGGCGGCGGTCAGCACCGCCTCGTGGCCGGCGCCCGAGATCTGGAAGAAGACCTTATTCTGGCCCTTTAGCTGGATCTCCTTGTCGTCGACGCGCCTCGAGAGATACATCGTGCGGTAGATGCCGATCAGTGTCTCGGGATCGAGCCCCCGGAACTTGTCAGCACTCATCTTCGAGTTCCGGTTATTCGTTTTCGAGTTGGATTGCTTGGTTTCTGAAGCTTTTTTGCGAGCGGTAGCCATTATCAAATAGTCCCTTTCGGATCAGAATCTCTGAAAATTTGCAAACACTTAAAATATCAGAGAAGCGGAAAGGGGGCAATTTCCGTGAGCTGTGAATGGTGAGCAGTGAGCGGTGAGCGGTAAGCAGTGAGCGGTGAGCAGTAAGCGGTGAGCGGTGAGCAGTAAGCGGTGAGCCACTATCGCGATAGCCTGAGTGATGTCAAGTACTTTCCTGCTTACTGCTTGTCCCGCGTACCTGTTCAGGGGACTCTTGACGGCGTTTCGTGCCGGCGGTCCAACGGTAAGACGAACTTTGTCCTGAATACTCCGTGTTCCTCCGTGAATCTTCGTGGTTCAGATCGATCTCAACCCTAAAGAACCACGAAGAAGCACGAAGAAGCACCAAGAAAGAGTATCTTCCTGCTCACCGCTCACCGCTCACCGCTCACCGCTCACCGCTCACCGCTCACCGCTCACTGCTCACCGCTCACTGCTCACCGCTCACCGCTCACCGCTCACCGCTCACGACCCGCGAACCGTCAGCGACTTCCTGAACACCCAGCCTTCGGGATCTATCTCCACCGAATGATCTTTTCTCACCGGCAGTTCCCCATGACCGGAGTTCATCTTCAAAGTAATCCGTTCGCCGCCTACGATCAGATCGATCGGCATCGGGAAGGGAAGCCCGTTCGGCGTTTTCCACGTTAACTTTACAGTCGAAGGGCCTCGTTCCTCGACGAGTTCGGGAACTTCCGGCTGGCGAAGATACACCTCGAAGAACCAGTCGAGCTCCATTCCCGATTCCTGCTCGGCGATGGTGAGAAAATCGTCCGTAGTAGCGAACCTCACCTGCCTTCCGTCCGTGAAAGTTTCCATTTCCTTCGTCGGATAGGCCATCCGGCGGAGCGCCTTGAAGAATGCCTCGTCGCCTATCAAATACCTCAGCGTGTGGAGCACGACCGCGCCTTTGCCGTAAATGTCGCCGTCGCTGCGGGTGTAGTCCGGCGGGCGGTAGTAGATCTCGTACGTGATCCTCGGATCGCGGGGCGCGACCGGCTGGATGTTGTTCGTTCCCCTCATCCTTCCGCGCATTGAGGCCAAATACGCTTCTTTTCCGGCGATCTCCTCCACGTAGAGCGAATCCATAAACGACTGGAACCCTTCGTGGATCCACATATCCCGCCAGTCCGAAGCCGTCACAAGGTTCGCCCACCATTCGTGGCCGAGCTCGTGAAGCATCAGCCAGTCGAACCCGAACTGATTGTCCTGGAACTTGTTGCCGTAGGCGATGATCGTCGAATGCTCCATCCCCAGGTGGGGAGTTTCGGCGATCCCAAGCTTTTCCGCCCGGAACGGGTATGGGCCGAGGTACTTCTCGAAGAATGCGAGGAACTTCTCCGTCTGATCGATGATCTTCGGCGCCTTCTCAACGCTTTCAGGGATCGCGTAAAAAATGATCGGAAACTTCTCGCCGGTTACACTCGTGTATTCCCGCTCGATCAAACGATAAGGCGCCACATTGATCACGATGTTGTAGTTGCTGATCGGATTATCCATCAGCCAGCGGTATGTGAGTGTGCCGTTGAGGTTCGAGATCACTTCCTGCAGCCTTCCGACCGAAGCCACGTAAAGCGTCCCGGGAACCGTGATGCTCAGCGCGACCGTTTCCGCCTTGTCCGAGGGATGGTCCTTCACGGGGAACCAGCAGTCGGCGCCGTCGTTCTGGCACGCGTTCACCACCCAGTCCTCGCCTCCGGCCGTCTTCTCCCACATAAACCCGCCGACCCAGGGAGGATTCGGGGCGATCCTCGGATTGCCCTCGTAGTCGATCTGAACACGCACGGTCTTGCCGGGCTGTACCGTCATGGGGAACTTGATCCAGATCTTCCCGCCGCGCCGCTCGTGGGTGAGCCGGTTGTCTTCGCGGCCCGTGAAAGAGGCGATCACTGTCTTCACCGTGTAAGGAGTGTCGAGATCGACGACGAACCAGTCGACCGGCGAAACGATCTTCGCGGTGACGATCGTAGAGCCGGAAAGGCTCTTGTTTTCCGGGTCGATCGTCGCCGTGATGTCGTATTTTTCGACATCGTAAGCCGCCTGTTCATAGATCAGGACACCGCCCGAGCCGGTCGGCCGGACCGCCTGCTGGGCCGATACGGCGGAGAGCAGGATCATCGCCGCGAACGGCGCGCACAGATATCTCAAGGTCTTGTTCATTGCTTCTTCTCGAAAAAATGGAGTGGCAGATCGGTGCGGATAATCTACCACAAAGAAGGCGAGATGCTATGCCGCGGATCAGTCCCCATATTCGTTCTCGAGCGTGAACCGGAAATCCTCGGCCATCGAGGGATGACCGTGGGCGAGAGCTGTCTCGATGCCTTTCTCGTATGCCGCTCTCGCTTTATCCCTGTCTCCGAGCTCTTCCAGTGCCTTGGCCAGCATTCCGTACCCGGCGCCTTCGTCCGTTCCAAACTTCAGATAGCGTTCGAACATCGCGACGCTCTTCTCGGTCTCGCCGGCTTTCAGGTACTCGTTCGCGAGCCCGAACATCACCATCGTCGCGCCGGGGTCGTCCTCGAGCATCTGTTCAAATACTTCAATTCTGTGTGACATGTCGTCAGTTTGCGGGAAGAGAAGAGAACAAACAAGATGTACAGGATATAAATGATTTCGTTCAATTCCGGCGATCCGAATCTACCTTCACTTTTCAGCTCTTAGTGGAGCTCCATTTCTCAGAATTCGAATCAAAAACCTGGATTCTGTCTGCGGGGATGAGAAGTAGATCTTTAATATCCTGCCCATCTTGTTAGTCTTCTTCTTCATGTCTCAATATCCAGCACCGCCTTCTCCATCACGAAGTCTTCGTGTTCGGTGCCGGCCATGTCGAAGGTCGTCGTTCCGGCTTTCTCAAAGCCCGCCTTCTCGTAAAACCCGATCGCTTTCTCATTGTGCTTCCAGACGCTGAGCCATATCTTGTCGCAGAAGTACCGTTCGGCTTCTTCGACACACCTTTCGATCAGCGCTCTTCCGCGGCCGCTTCCCTGGAATTCTGAAAGCAGGTAAATGCGCGATATCTCCAGAGGCCTCTCCGCGTCTACATTCTCGATGAAACTGCCGATCCTGAGCCTCGCGTACCCCGCGGGCTGCCCATCCATTTCCGCGACCAGGTATCGGAAGCCTTCGTCCTGTAACTCGACGCGGATCCGTTCCTCGTCGTAAGCGCGGCCTATGTATTTTCTGAGGTCGCTCTTGTCCGCTTCCGGGTCGCCGCCGTAGGTCTCCCAGAACGTGTCGGCGCCGATCTTCGAAAGCATCGCCGCGTCGTCCACCGTCCCTATCCTGATCTCGAAATCCGCCATAGGGGAACTCAGGGGAAAAGCCTCTGCTGGATCTGTACAGGCTCCGGTGCAGGCCTCTCGACCCGCTCGTACTTCTCGAATCCAAGCTTCCGCATATGCAGATCGAAAACGTCCTTAATGATCTTCCAGCGTTCGGTTCGGCCGCTGTTCCTCTCGGCCATCGAACGATGCCGGAGCGAGCCGCCCTTTTCTTCCTTCAGGCGGTTCACGATCTTGTCCGCGTGCGTAGGAATTTTCTCGTAGAGCCTCTTTAGAAAATACTCCTCAACTGATTCTGTCGCAAAATGCACGAGGCTCATGAACGCGCGGGTCGCGCCGCAATCCCTCGCTTTCTTGAGTATCTGAGGGATCTCGTTGTCGTTGTAGCCCGGAATGACGGGAGCGAGCGCGAGCGCGACCTCGATCCCTTCGGCGGCGACCTTCTCCATAGCGCGAAAACGGGCTTCGGGAGTCGGGACGTACGGTTCGAACGGCCTGGAGGTCTCGACGGACAAGAACGGAATCGAGAATCCGACCGTGCATTCAAGGTCCTTCAAAATATCAAGGTCGCGGGTGACCAGCGGCGATTTCGTGAGTACGAATACGGGGATCCGGAACTCGCGGCAAACCTCCAGGCAGCGTCGTGTGAGCTCGTAGTTCGCTTCGATCGGGACGTAGGGATCTGAAGCGAATGAGAATTCCAGGTAAGGGATCTTCTGGCGGGTCTTCTTTATTTCGTTCCGAAGGACTTCCGGGGCGTTCACCTTCGCGACGAGTTTCGTTTCGAAATCGGTCCCGGCTCCGTAGCCGATCATCTCGTGGTACTGGCGAGCGAAACAGTAAGTGCAGCCGTGAACGCATCCGCGATAGCAGTTGACCACGAACCGCCTTCCGAGATCGGGAGACCAGCTCTTGACTATCATAGACTTCGTCGCAGTCTCTTCGAAGATCTCGAGTTTTGTCTGAGGAGGCTCACCGAGATATTCGGACGAGTATTTATGGTAAGGATTCGGGGGATTTTCGACCTGTCTCACAGATGAAACGATACCCCGCGAGTGGGTGGAAAGCAAGAGCGGGAATTGAGAATTGATAGTTGAGAATTAGTGCTCCGCGGCCTCTGTGAAAACCTCCGTGTTCTCCGTGGTAGGTCTCGAACGCGATCGGTTCAGGTCCTCCAAGGGAGGTATTAACCACAAAGGACACGAAGTTTTTCACAGGGTTCACTGAGGATGGACCGGGTCTCCCCTTTCCGTAAAAAATCTCTATCGCGATCGGGTCAGGGATGTTGAGGAAGATTCTCACCACAAAGGACACAAAGGGCTTCACAGAGTGCACTAAGAATGAACTGTGTGTCGTGTCTTTCTCGCCTCAGCGCTCTTCGCGCATCCCTTCGCGTCCTTTGCGGTTGAATTCTTATTCAACTTCGGAGAAGTCAGAAACAAAGAGAACCGCTAAGGTCGCAAAGTACCTCGCAAAGTACGCGAAGGTAACTCAGGAAAGGAAAAAGGGGCGAAGAAGACAGGCGTTCCCCATCTCCTTCACCCCCGTTATCCCTGTTAAATTATTTATTTACCTGAGGTGATCAGCTTCGCGATCGTCTGCAGCTGCATGTTCGAAGTGCCTTCGTAGATCGCGCCGATCTTCGAATCGCGCCAGAACTTCTCCACCGGATAGTCCTTCACGTATCCGTATCCGCCGTAGAGTTCGACCGCCTTCGACGACACCTTCTCGGCAACCCGCGAGGTGTAAAGCTTCGCGATCGCCGCTTCTTTCAGGAACGGCTGTCCGGCGTCCTTCAAACGTGCGGCGTTGTACGTAAGGAGCCTCGCCGCCTCGATATCGACAGCCATCTCGGCGAGCTGGAACTGCACGGCCTGGAAGCTGTTGATCGACTGCCCGAACTGCTCGCGCTCTGCAGTGTATTTCAGAGCGTTCTCGTACGCGCCCTGGGCGATCCCGACCATCTGCGCGGCGATCCCGATCCTGCCTTCGTTCAGAGTCTCGATAGAAACCTTGTATCCCTTTCCGACCTCGCCGAGAACGTTCTCTTTCGGCACCTTGCAGTTGTCGAGGATCAGCTCCGTCGTCGAACTCGCCCGGATACCGAGCTTGTTCTCTTTCTCTCCCACGGCGAAACCTTCGAAGTCCTTCTCGACGATGAAGGCGGTTATGCCCTTGTATCCGGCGTCGGGATCGACCGTCGCGAAAAGGATGAAGATCTCAGCCTCGTTCCCGTTGGTGATCCAGAGCTTCTGGCCCGTGATCTCGTAATGATCGTCCTTTTCGACCGCGCGTGTCTTGAGAGCGAACGCGTCGGATCCGCTTCCCGCCTCGCTCAGCGCGTAGGCGCCGACCTTCGATTCGGCCATCGCGGAAAGGTACTTCTTCTTCTGTTCCTCATTGCCCCACTTGCTGATCGCGTTCCCGACCAGAGTGTTCTGAACATCGACGAATACAGAGGTCGAGGCGTCCACGCGGGCGAGTTCCTCGATGGCGAGGATCGCGTTGAAGAACGTGGAACCGGCGCCCCCGTATTCCTCGGGAACCTCGATCGCCATC
>JAGFIQ010000032.1 GCA_024103495.1 Aridibacter famidurans | reverse complement strand
TATCTCCATCCAAAGTGCGAGATCAAAAGGCCGCCGATCGATGGCCCCAGCGCGGTGCCTACCGCCGACATCGCCCCCAAGAGGCCCATCACACTTCCGGTTCTCTCCTTGCTGAGCCCTTCGCCCGCAAAGGCTACACTCAGCGCCATCAGTCCCGAAGCACCGACGCCCTGCAATGCACGGGCAACGATCAAGAAGGGCAGAGAAGGCGCCACGCCGCATAGGAAGGAAGCAGTCGCAAAGATGATCAAACCCGCTATGAAAAGCCTTCTCCCGCCGATAGTGTCCGAGAGCCGGCCGGCGCTGACGACGAAAACGGTTACAGCGAGCAAATAGGCAAGGACGACCCATTGCACGCCCTGGAACGAAGCTTCAAGATCGGCCGCGATCGAGGGAAGCGCTACGTTCGCGATGCTCGTGCCGAGCGATGCTAGGAGCATCGAGAGTGCCAGCACGGCGAGGGTTCCGTATGCGGAACGGTTCGGAATCGGTGACTCGTTCATAGGTCTTCTTCGCCGAGAGCGTCCCGAAGTATCGATGCGACCGCTCCGGCGTCCTCTTGCGGGAGGGTTCCGAAGAATCCCTCGATCATCTGAGCTCTGGCTTTGGAAAGCCTTGTCACTGCCTGTCTCCCTTTGGCGGTCAAACGTACATTCCGCGCGCGTTTGTCGCTCTGGCTTGTGCTCCTCTTGACGAGTTCCATCTTCTCGAGTCCGTTGAGCGCGCGGCCTACGTTGCTCCGGTCCACGAACACTGCATTTGAAAGCGCATCCTGCCGGGCTTCTCCCTGATTGCGTTCGAGAAGTCTCAAGAGGCGGGCCTCGGTATGGTTGAGCCCAAGTGCGGAAAAGTGCTTCTCAGCGGCCTGATAGCGTCTCCGGCAAAGCACACCTATCAGTTCGAATAACTCGTTCAATCTGTCCATCGGTCCCTCCTTACGGTCGTCGGTAACTCGTGTGCACGAACATCAGACAATAAAATGCGTGCGCACGCATATACTAAACAAAAGAAACGGAAATGTGCAAGTCAGAAATTGCGGGGAACAGAAGGCGATCTCCGGGGCGGCGGCGGAACACCGGAAGAACAGTGAGGGAGGGAATCGGCCGGGTCAAATAGCGAGGGCGCATCTACGGGAACACAAAGTCGGAAATGCATCGACCCGCCACGGTTTGGGCGGGTCGACGTTTATGATAGGAATCGCGGGTTGATCGCATTCCGTGCGCCCATTGATCACTGGTCACTGATCGATGGGCATTGATCTGGTACACCCTGCAGGACTCAAACCTGCGACCTTCTGATCCGAAGTCAGACGCTCTATTCAACTGAGCTAAGGGTGCTTGTCAATGTTCAGGATTCAATAATCAGGTATCAATGAGGCCATCGAAGAATCGCACATTGATCGATGATCATTGAAAATTGGCCATTGAGTTATTGGATCGTTTCGCGGATGTACTTCACAACCGCCTTCATCTCTTCATCCGAGAGCTCGTCTTTGAACGAAGGCATTCCCTCGTCCGGGATGCCTTTGACCATGTACTCGATGTACTCCTCGTCGGGCTCGCCCTTCATCTTCTCGGTCGTCAGGTCCTCAGCGTTGATCTTGCGACCCTCGATCTCGACCTCGCCGCCCGTGCCGTCTTCCTTGTGGCACTTCACGCAGTATTCCTGGTACTTGCTCTTTCCAATCGCGAGCTCGTCAGGCGATTTCGTTGCCTCGGCGGTCGGTGCCGGGGTCGATTCGTTCGAAGCATTGTTCACTGCGGCGTTCTCGGTACCGCCGCCGCAGGCCGCGATGAAAAGGAACGCGGCGACAAAACACAAGGATATCTTCAAAAGGCGCATAGTGTTACTCCCGGATGGTTGATGTAAAACTTCGGAGAGTTTAACTTATAAGCTGATCCGCTTGCAAAACAGTTCGCCTCCATACGATGGGTTCGACACGAAAACCAGGGCAGATGCTCGTCGCCGGGGAATGGCGCGGCGGCGCTGAAATGTTCGAAGTGCGCTCGCCTTACAGCGGCGAACTTCTTTCGGAAGTGTCTTCTGCGGGCGAGGGCAACTTTGCTGACGCGGTCGCGGCGGCGTCCGACGCGGCGGTCAAGATGCGCGATCTTCCGCGATTCCGGGTCGCTTCCGGGTTGAAGAAGATCTCCGATTCGATCTCCGCGCGTTCGGAAGAATTCACGCGCACGATCGCGCTTGAGTCGGCAAAGCCTCTGACCTACGCCCGAGGCGAGGTCCAGAGGGCCGTGGCGACGTTCGCCTGGGCGGCCTCGGAAGCGGAGCGATTCGCCGGCGAGATGGTCCCGCTCGACACGCAGCCGAACGGAAAAGGGAAGACCGGATTCTCTTTTCGCGTCTCCAGGGGAATCATCTACGGGATCACGCCGTTCAATTTTCCGCTGAACCTGGTCGCGCACAAGGTCGCCCCCGCGCTGGCTTCGGGCAATTCGATCATCATCAAGCCGAGTCCGAGGACGCCTCTGACCTCGCTTCTTCTCGGCGAAGTGTTCCTTGAAAGCGGGCTGCCGAAGGAGGCCGTTCAGATCGTCCCTATGGACGTGAAGCATATGGACCTTGTGTACTCGGACGAACGGATCAAGATGATCTCGTTCACGGGCAGCGACAAGGTCGGATGGGAGCTGAAGTCGAAAGCCGGAAAGAAAGCGGTCGCGCTGGAGCTCGGAGGGAACGCGCCCGTGATCGTGGACGAAACCGCGGCGATCGAAGATGCGGTCAAAAAGGTGACTGTCGGCGCGTTCGCTTTTTCCGGCCAGGTCTGCATCTCGGTCCAGAGGATCCTCCTGAACGAGCGCATCGCGGACGAGTTCACGGAAAAGTTCGTCGAACGCGCGAAGAACTTGAAGAAAAGCGATCCGCTGGACGAATCGACGCAGCTTTCGGTGATGATCGACGAAGCGGCGGCAAAACGCTCGGTCGAATGGACGGACGAGGCGATCGGAGGCGGCGCAGAACTGCTCTGCGGCAACAACCGCGAAGGGTCGATGGTCGACGCAACGGTTCTCCAAGGCGTACATTCGGAAATGCGGATCGTGAAAGAGGAAGCGTTCGCGCCTGTCGCGGTAATCGAGCGATTCACCGATTTCGAAGAAGCCGTAGACCGGGCGAACCGAAGCAAATACGGGCTCCAGGCCGGCGTGTTCACGAAGGATCTGGGCCGCGCGATGTTCGCCGCGAGGAACCTCGAATACGGTGGCGTGATCGTAAACGACTTGCCAACGTTCCGCGTGGACAATATGCCGTACGGAGGTGTGAAGGATTCCGGCTTTGGAAGGGAAGGCCTGCGGTACGCGATGGAAGAGATGTCGGAGATCCGGCTGGTTTCACTGGAGTAGGCAGGAGACAGGAGACGGGAGACCGGAGACAGACGACCGCGTAGCGGTCATGTGCATTTAGCCGTGGGTAAGCCCGAAGGGCGCAACCCACGGTAAGGGAGTCCCCCCAATTTATTTAGCCGCTTCAGCGGCGATATGATTGGAAGCAAGCATGCAGAAGTCAGAAGACGGAAAACAGGATACAGAAGACAGTCGTCCGCGTAGCGGACATGTGAGTTTAGCCGTGGACAAGCCGAAGGCGCAGTCCACGGTCGGGTGCGCCACAAGTCATCGCGCCGCGTAGCGGCGGTACGAGTTTACGGTTCCAAGTTGAAGTTATAGATCCAAAGAAAATGCATAAGAATAAGATTGCCGGGTTTTTCGCATTGTCATTAGCAGTCTTTCTGCTCGCACCGTCCTGTACTCTTGAGAAGGCCGTTGCGCAGCAGTCGGGCCTCGCCGTCCAGGGACTCAAGGACGAGGTCATAGTCCGCCGGGATTCCCGCTCCATCCCTTACATCGAGGCGAAGAACGACGCCGATCTCTATTTCGCCCAGGGATACGAAACGGCCCGAGACCGGCTCTGGCAGATGGACCTTCTCCGGAGGGTCGCCAGCGGCAGACTCGCCGAACTGTTCGGTCCGGCGGTTCTTGATCAGGACAAGCGCTGGCGCCGGTACGGCTTCCGTGACGTCGCCGAACGAAGCCTAAAGACCATCGGTCCCGAGATGCTGGAGGCGCTCGACAGCTATTCGGCCGGCGTAAATGCGTACATCGCTTCGCTGGACGAGAAATCCCTTCCCACCGAGTTCCAGATCCTGAAATACAGCCCCGAACCCTGGAAACCTTCCGACACCATGATCATCGGCAAGGTGCTCGCAGAGGCGCTTTCTTCGACGTGGTCGATGGACATTGCGAGATTGCGCGCTGAGGTCCTGCCGGAGGACAAGCGCGCCGAGATCCTCGACGTCACCGATCCGAGGGACGTGGTCCTGTTCGGGAAGGACGCGGCGGAAGCGGAAGTAAAAGGTAAGAGCGAAAAAGTTAAAAGTGCCGGCGGATCGGTTTCGTCGGTCCTCGAAGAAGATCTGAAGACACTTGAAGCGATCGCAAAGTCGGACGAAGCGGTCCGAAAAGGATCTCTGGAACTTGTCGGCCTCTACGCAGAAGATCTTGCGGCAAGCAATAACTGGGTCATTTCCGGAAAGCGCACGCTCGACGGAAAGGCGATCCTCGCCAACGATCCGCATCTTCAGCCCGCGGCTCCCGGGATCTGGTACCTGACCCACCTTTCCGCTCCCGGTGTCAGGGTTTCCGGCGTGACCTTTCCCGGCACTCCCGGCGTCGTTCTGGGACACAACGAAAACTTCGCGTGGGGCGCGACGAACGTCGGCCCGGATGTCCAGGATGTGTACCTTGAAGAGTTCAACGACAAAGGCGAATACCTGACACCCGACGGCTGGAAGAAACCCGAGGTTCGTACGGAGATTATCAAGGTCCGCAAGGGACTCGGTCCCGAAACCGAATCGGTCGAGTACGAGGTCGTCGAAACACGCAACGGGCCGGTGATCGGCGAACTCGGTGGCAGGAAATACACGCTCCGCTGGACGGCGAAATCGGCGAAGAACCAGGAATTCGAGACATTCTTCTCGCTAAACCGCGCAAAGGGCTGGGACGGTTTCAAGAAAGCGCTTTCGGAATACGGCGGCCCGATGCAGAACTTTGTCTACGCCGACACCGAGGGAAACATAGGCTGGCACACGGCGGGCAAGGTCCCGATCCGCCGAAAAGGCGACGGAGCGCTCCCGTACGAGGGAAAATCTTCCGACGGCGATTGGACCGGATATATTCCGTTCGACGAACT
This sequence comes from Aridibacter famidurans, assembly GCA_024103495.1. Lineage (GTDB taxonomy): Bacteria > Acidobacteriota > Blastocatellia > Pyrinomonadales > Pyrinomonadaceae > Aridibacter > Aridibacter famidurans. Next base: position 2,647 of record JAGFIQ010000032.1, on the reverse strand, counting down.
TCCGAACCTCTACAACCCTCCGAGCGGGTTCATCGTGACCGCGAACCAGAGGATCATCGGGACGGACTACAAATACCAGCAGCTGACAAGACAGTTCGCTCCGCCCTGGCGTGCTCGCAGGATCTACGACCTGATCAGCGGGAACTCAAAGATAACGATGAACGACGTCAGCGACATTCAGCTCGACGTGTTTAACATCCCGATCTCGGAGTTCGCTAGGGAAGTCGTAAAGAGGAATTCGGCCTCGAAGGAAACCATCGATCTTTTGAAGGGCTGGGACGGGCGGATGACGGCCGACTCGAAGGCGGCGACGGTGGCCAACTCGCTTCGGAACTGCGTCGCGGAACGGATCTCGAAGGCGAACGAGGAGATGTTTTTCGGGAGCATTCGCGAACGTGTGCTTCCGTATGCAATGCAGAACAACGATCCGAAATGGCTGCCGGAAGGGGTAAAGAGCTATGACGATCTGATACGGGATTGCGATTCGTCAGAAGGAGGCAATGGAGTCGTCAAGCCCTGGGGCGAGGTCTTCGCCGCGAACTTCAATCATCCTCTGACCGCGGCGCCGCTGATCGGCGGCCGTTTCCAGGTGAGGTACACGAATGTGGACGGAAGCGGTCAGACCCCGAACGTCGGCTCCGCGGTTTCTATGAGGCATATCTCGAAGCCCGGTTCGTGGGACGAGACCCGGTTCGTGATCCCGCTCGGTCAATCCGGCATCCCCGGATCGCCGTACTGGACGGACCAGTTCGAGAGCTGGAGAACGGGCAAGGCGGCGGTTCTGCCGTTCACTGCGGACGCGGTGATGAAGGCGGCGGAAACGTCTCTGAAGATGGTTCCCGCGAACTAGCGGGACCGTTTGGCGAGCATATCTCTCGTTTCTATGAAATCGGAGAGGATGACGGCGGCGGCCTCGGCATCGAGGCGTTCACGCAGATCCTCTCCGTCCTTTCCGAGCTTCCAAAGATGTCCGCGGGCGGTGTAGGTCGAAAGCCGCTCGTCGTGCAGATAGACCGGGACGTCGAGCGAGAGCGAGAGCTTTCGCGCGATATCCCTTGCTTCTTCAGACATTTCCGTCTCGCCTCCCTCGAACCCGAGCGGCAAACCAACGACGAGAGCCGCCGCATCGTAGCGCGCGATAAGCTTAGAGATCTTTTCCACGAGGTTCTTCCAGGAAGTTCGCTTTACAAGTTCGACCGGACGGGCGACCATCTGGGTCTCGTCGCTCACCGCGACGCCGATCTTTTTCGTCCCCGGATCGAGACACAGAAGCCTTCCTTCGCGGGGAGCGCCCGCGATATCTGTAAGTTCCCCGGAATTGCGACTTTTATTGTCTTGCACGTGTAAAGCCGATAATGGATAATCGAGAGGCAATTATGGCCGATAGCCCCTCGACCCACAACTCGGGGTTTGGATACAGGAGACGGGAGACAGGGTTTCTGAGATCCGAGTCCCGACACCCAGGCGGCCATTGATCATTGTCCATTGAGCATTGAAAACCGATTATGACTTACCGCGGTAAATTCATTCTTGCAGTCATATCCGCAGCTGTCGCGTTTTACGCCTTCGCCGGAGTCCTTATGGGCTGGTACGGCGACATAAGCGCCCAGCAGCCGATCAACGATCCCGGCGCGCAGATCCGAATCTTCGAAAGCGTGCTCCAGCATATCCAGAACGACTACGTCGACGAGCCGGACCTCGAAAAGGTACGCAACGGCGCGCTCCGCGGACTCGCTGACGGGCTCGATCCTTATACTTCTTACCTGACGGCCGAGCAGGTCAGCGACTTCAAGGCCGGAAAGGATGCCGGAAGAGCCGGCATAGGCGCCGAGTTCTCGCAGGTTTCCGCATATCTTTATGTGGTCTCCGTGATCAAGGACTCGCCGGCCGATAAGGCCGGACTTATGCCGGGCGACGTGATCGAGTACATCGACACAAAGGCCACGCGCGACATTTCCCTTTACGACGCGGTCCACCTTGTCCTCGGGGATCCGGGAACAAAGGTCAAGCTTCGTGTCCTGCGTTCGGGCGTGAGGCCGCAAACGATCGAGGTCGCGCGCGCTGTCTACAGCGCTCCCGACGCTTCGACCGAAATGCGCGACGGCGTTGGGATCGTCAAGGTTTACAGCCTCGATAAAGGAAAAGGAGCGTCGGTACAGAAAGCCCTCGCAAGCCTGAAGTCGAAGAACGTGAAGAAGGTCCTTCTTGACCTTCGCAACGTGGGCGGAGGCGATATCGATGAGGCCGTCTCGGTCGCGAATCTTTTTATCAAGCAGGGCGACCTTGCGAAGGTGATCGGGCGGGAGAACAAGGTTCAGAAGACATACACCGCCGATCCTTCGAAGCATATGTACGACGGCAAGGCCGCGGTTCTGATCGATCTTGGCACCGCCGGAGCGGCTGAAGTCGTCGCGGCGGCGTTTCTAGATTCGAAGAGAGGTGAGGTCGTCGGCGAGAAGAGCTTTGGCGCGGGTGTAGAGCAAGCGCTGTTCACGCTCAAGGGCGGTGACGGATTCCTTCTGACGACCGCGAAGTGGGCTTCGCCCGCCGGCAATGCCTTCCTGGCTTCGAACCGCGCGAACGCAGGAGTAAAGCCGAGCGTCGAGGTCAAGCGTCCCGAAACTCCCGAGCCTGTGGAAGTTGAAGA
>JAGFIQ010000099.1 GCA_024103495.1 Aridibacter famidurans | reverse complement strand
CGATATCCGCTTTTGACAAAACCCAATTGTATCAACTACTTAGCGGAACAAGGCCGCAATTGTCAAATGACGATGCTTGTAAACAGTTGAAACTATTCGACTTTTAACCGGACACTAGTGATCATTGACCAATGCATCAGTACCCGGAGCGGTAGCGACGCGCCCTCCGAGGGGTTTGGCCAAATGAGCCACGGAGAGACACGAAGTAACACGAAGATCTCTTCGTGAATCTTCGTGATCCTTCGTGGTTAAGCTAAAATCTCGAAGAAGTATGACCAGAATTCCTACAGACCGACTGCCGACGCATCCGGGGGAGATGCTCCGCACCGAGTTCCTCGACCCTCTTGGCATCACCCAGAGCGAGCTCGCGGACAAGATCGGGGTGCCTTTTCAGCGCGTCAATGAGCTCGTGAACGGCAAGCGCGGCATCACACCCTCGACCGCACTCAGGCTCGCGAAATTCTTTGGTAACTCGCCCGGTTTCTGGCTGAACTTGCAGATGCGGCTCGATCTTTACAACGCCCAGCGAACCGAGGCGGAGGCCCTGAGCCGGATACGCGAGCTTCAGTCTGCGTAGTGCTTGAAGGACTGAAACCACGAAGGAACACAAAGGGACATGAAGATCACTTCCACGACTTGGTGTCCCTTCGTGCTTCTTCGTGGTTAGAAAGGCCCGTCGTCGAAGGACTAAGGAATGCGAAAATGAGACAAACTGATTAAGAAAAGAACTATGCGAATCCCCGTGATCAAGGGTACGATCGACCGCCGCATCCTGACGAACTTCCATATCGATCCGGATGTTATGTCGCGAAACCTTCCGGCGCCGTTTCGGCCGAAGATCGTCCGTGGAAAGGCGATCGGAGGCATTTGCCTGATCCGCCTAAAGGGCATTCGGCCAAAGATCTTTCTCTTCCCGTGGGGGATCGGGTCGGAAAATGCGGCTCACCGGATCGCCGTCGAGTGGGAACAGGACGGCGAAACAAAGGAAGGCGTATTTGTTCCAAGGCGGGACACCGACTCTCGCCTTAATGTCTACTCAGGCGGTACGCTTTTCCCGGGAATTCATCACCTTGCGGACTTCGAGGTTGAAGAGAACGAGCGCCGATTCTCGGTTACTATGAAAAGCGCTGACGCCGACGCCAAGGTTCATGTTGACGGTGTTGTCACAGCTGAGCTGCCTCAGTCATCTGTCTTTCAGTCTGTTGAGGAAGCATCGGAGTTTTTCGAACGCGGATCGGTCGGATACTCGGCCACGAACAAAAGGTCGAGGTTCGATGGTCTCGAATTGAAATGCAGCAGCTGGAGCGTTTCTCCTCTCGAAGTAGAGTCCGTAGAATCGAGTTACTTCGAGGATGAGGTCAGATTCCCGAAGGGTTCCGTCGAGTTTGACTGCGCACTTCTGATGAGAGACATCGAGCACGAATGGCACGGCCTTGACGACCTCTGCTGTTAGAAGAGTTCGGCTTTCAAAGCTTCCCGAACCACGAAGGAACACAAAGCGACACGAAGCTGACTTTGTGTTCCTTCGTGTTTCTTCGTGGTTAGGTCACCGACTCCAACTGCCAACGAAGGCGGGAACGAGCCGCGCCCGTGCGACTGTTATGGAAATTCGTGTCGACGATCTCGAAGGCCCTGAGATAAGGGCGCTTCTCGAAGAGCACCTTCGGAGGATGCAGGCGACTTCGCCTCCGGAGAGCTGCCACGCGCTCGATCTGAGCGGTCTTAAGAAAGCCGAGATCACATTCTGGACGGTATGGGAAGACGGCAGGCTCGCCGGATGCGGCGCGCTGAAGGAGATCGATCCCACGCATGGTGAGATCAAATCGATGCGCACGTCAGACGAGTTCCTAAGACGCGGCGTAGCTTCGCTGATCGTCCGGCACATCCTGGAAGTCGCCCGGGAGCGGGGATACAAACGGCTCAGCCTGGAGACGGGATCGATGAAGGAATTCGACCCCGCACGCGCGCTCTACGGGAGGTTCGGTTTTGAGGAATGCGGACCGTTCGAGGGCTACGTGGAAGACCCGAACAGTGTGTTTATGAGGAAGACTCTGGGAGACTGAAAACGGGAGACAGGAGACAGGAGACAGGAGACAGGAGACGGGAGACAGGAGACGGGAGACAGTTTCGCCCCGCAGGGGCGACGGAGAATAGCCCGGGGCAAGCCGAAGGCGCAGCCCCGGGTGAGGGTTCGCTGTCGAGACGCACGCCGGAGGCGTGCCGCTGGGATGAGCGTGAAGACAGAAGACAGAAGACAGAGTATCTTGGTACCGCTCACCGCTCACCGCTCACCGCTCACCGCTCACCGAATCTCTCGCGCACAAGTGCGCAGGCTAAACGGCTCAAGAAGCGGGCAAGCCCGCCGCTAAACGGCACACGGCTCACTGTTCACAATGGTCTATAATGCTCCGGATGCAGGCCGGGGCGGAAAAAGACAAGCTGAGATTCTACCTGAACCGGATCAGGGAGCACCTCTGGTTCCGACCCGCCGTGATGTGCATCGTCGCCATCTCGGCGGTCTTCTTAGCGAGGACAGCGGATTACCTGAACCCCGCCGAATACTTTCCCGACATTTCGTTCGAGACCCTTGAGAAACTCCTGACCGTGATCTCCGGCAGCATGCTCGTGATCGCGACCTTCGCGGTCGGTTCGATGGTCAGCGCCTACGCATCCGCGAGCAACACCGCCACACCCCGGTCCTTTTCCCTGGTCATCGCAGATGACGTTTCGCAGAACGCCCTTTCAGCATTCATAGGCGCATTCATCTTCAGTATCGTAGGCCTGATCGCCGTCGAGAACAGTTACTACGGGCGAGGCGGCCGCTTCGCGCTGTTCGTGCTTATCCTCCTCGTATTCGTCATCGTGATCCTAACTTTCGTGCGATGGGTCGACCGGATCGCGCGCCTTGGGCGCCTTGGACCGACTATAAGAAAGGTCGAGAAAGCGGCAGCGGTCTCGATGCGTAGGCGAAGGAACGATCCAAGGATGGGAGGCGTTGAGGTCACTGATAGAGAGGACAACGCGGAGAATGTCGCCGGATCGGAGATCGGATTCATACAGCGGATCGATATGTCGGTCCTGCAGAATGTCGCGGAAGATGCTTCAGCCCGGATCGAGGTGGCGGTATTACCGGGCTCGTTCGTCTTTCCGGGAAGGGAACTCGCGATCGTGAAACCCGACCCGAACGGCTACGGCGGCGTAGATCCTGAAAGGGTCCGGGAGGCTTTCGTCATCGGAGACGAGCGCACCTTCGATGAAGATCCGAAGTTCGGCCTGATCGCGCTTTCCGAGATAGCGAGCCGCGCTCTCTCGCCGGGGATCAACGATCCGGGTACGGCGATCGAGGTTATTTCTTCGCTCGTAAGGCTTTTTGCGATCTGGTCCGGGGAGCCTTCGCAAGACGAGAACGACTTTAGGACGAACGTTGACCGCGTCGAGGTTCCGGAGCTTCCGCTCGAGGAGATGTTCGACGACGCATTCGGTGCCTTGGCGCGAGACGGCGCCGGAATGGTGGAAGTCGTGATCAGGCTTCAGAAGTCGCTCGGCTCGCTCGCATCGCGGGGTGACGAGATGCGGGAAGTCGCCGATCTGCTTTCGAAGAAGTCGCTCGACCACGCGGAAAATGCGCTTGAGCTCGAAAGGGACAAAGAGCGGATCCGAAAGCTGAGATCAGAGTTCTTCGGAAGATCTTAAACCACGATGCGGCACAAAGAGGCACGAAGGCTTTTGTGTCGTTCTATGTCACTTCGCGACTTCAATCACGAAGTTTAGGTTCTCCCTGTCCTGATTCGTCCGCGTTTCACGTCTTCAAAGTCGCAATCTTTAAGCAGGCTCCTCTTTCTGGGCCTGCTTGCGTTTTGGAGGACAGTTATGAGACGTGAAAAGAGAATAGTCGAGCTTCCGGGCCGTCCGGCGCTCGAGGTCATCGATCAGGGATACCCAAACGGAACTCCGCTAGTTCTTCTGCACGGAGTGACGGATTCCTGCCGCTCGTTCGATCCGGCGATGCGGTTCCTTCCGCAGGCCGTGCGGGCGATATCCGTTTCCCACAGGGGACACGGCGGATCGGACAAGCCCGAAAACGGATACACATCTTCGGAGTACGCCAAGGATCTTCTTGCGCTGCTCGATGTTCTTGAGCTCGAGGCGCCGGTGATCGCCGGCCACTCGATGGGCAGCATGACGGCTTCTCGCTTCGCCTTCGAGAATCCCGGGAGGATTTCAGGACTCGCGCTCATAAGCGCGTTTGGCACCTTCGCCGACAAGATCGGGATCCGCGAGTTTCTCGAAAACGGGATACTTCCGCTCGAAGACCCGATCGATCCGGCGTTTGTGCGGGAATTCCAGGAAAGCACCTTCAGCCGGGAGATACCGGAGCACTACTTTGAAACGATCGTCGGCGAAAGCCTGAAGGTCCCGGCGAGGATATGGAAGGCCGCCTGCAGCTCGTTCTTCGACGACGATGTCTTCGAACATCTCTCGAAGATCCCGGCGCGCACACTCCTGATCTGGGGAGACGAGGACGCGTATTCCTCCCGGAGCGACCAAAGGATCCTGCTTGATGCGATCCCGGGCTCGCGCCTTAAGATCTACCAGGGAACGGGCCACGCACCTCATTGGGAGGAGCCCGAGAGGTTCGCGCGCGACCTGGTCAATTTTTTGACGACTGTTGAAGTTGCGAAGAAGATCGAGACGGAGGCCGTGAGCGTGGTTTGAGATCCGACCATCAGTTGCCCCCGGCTTCAGCCGGGGGTCAACCGGGTAAGCAAAACAGGGTAGGGGCTTTAGCCCCTAAATAGCCGGCTGAAGCCGGCGAAATCATCTATTGGGCCTTTCGGTCCCCTCGCTGAAGCGGGGGGCAACTGATAGCTCCTCAATTCTTTCCGGTCGAATCTAGCGAACCTATTGAAAGGCTGTCTTTCTTGGACAGCCTTCCTTTCCTTTTGACAAGCAAAACAATTCGGCGGGGCAAGCGTAGAGCGTATTGAGGTATGATTGGAGGCCTTCTATGTTCTGTCCAAACTGCGGAAGAGACAATTCAGCCGAGCTGAAGTTCTGCGCATCGTGCGGGACCAACCTTGAGGCCGTCTCGCAGGCGCTGACCGGGCGCGAGGAAGATATCTTCACGCGGCTCGACTCGGGCCTTGACCAGTTCATTGCGCGATACACCGAGCGTGTGTTCACGGAGCCCAAACCCGGCTCCGGAGAGCACAGCGTGGTCCGCTCGTGGCGTCTTTTGGGTCAGGCGATCGTGACATCGCTGATCGACATCTTCCTGTTCATCCTGATGTGGAACATCCTGCCGGTTCGTTTCCTCCTTCTGCTGATCACTAGCCCGTTCCGGGTGCTTGCGGAGAAGAACCGGAAGGAAACAGCAGAGAAAGAGCTGTACGGAAGCCGGTACAAAGCACCGGAGTTGCAGGAAGCCCCGGCCGGCCGGCTTCTGGCGGACGCTGTCCCGAGCGTGACGGAGGAGACTACGACAAACCTCGGCGGTCGAGGCAAGAGCCTGCGAGACACCGTCCCGGAGACGGACAAGCTGGAAGATGAGTGATCATTGACCAATGCTCAATGGCCATCGACCAATGAGGCGCCGCATAGCGACGGCAGGTGTCCGAAGCCCAAGCGTCAGCGCGGGCTACGTCTAGTAAGTTCCAAGTTCCAGGTTCAAGGTTCAAAGATTGAGTCTGACGGGCGGGAAAGTATATTGGACGGAACCCCGAGCGTAAGCAAGGGGCAGCGAACGGAGTGAGCAGGGCAGAAACGCGACCGTCAGGGAGCGTGCCGATCGGCCGTGAGCAGTGAGCGGGGCAGAACGTTGACGCCTGAGTATATGCGCTAGCCCTCCCTGATGGTCGGGCTTCGGAAACAACGTCTTGACCACGAATGTACATGAAGCAGACTGCTTTTTTTTCTCTTCCTTCGTGCTGCCTCGTGTCTGTTCGTGGTTCAAATATCCCGGCCGTGATATCTTTCTCCCATTTTTCGCTACGCCAGTTTAACAGGAGGAACAGCGCTAATGTCAGAACAAACTCAAATGCAGGCGGAGGAGATGCCTCCGCACGCCGTCCTCGTGCAGATGGGAACCGGATACTGGGTGTCCCGGATCGTGTATATGGCCGCCAAACTCGACCTTGCCGACCATCTCGCCGACGGCGCGAAGACGGCCGGAGATCTCGCGGGTCAGCTCGGCGTTCAGGAGCGGGCGCTTCATAGAATGATGCGCTCGCTTTCGAGCCTCGGAGTGCTGAAGGACGAAGGAGACGGAAGATACGGACTAACGCCGCTTGGCGAGGCGATGAAGGAAGACGCGCCGGGCGCGGCGAAGTACTCTCTGCTCTCGATGGCCGGTGACGCGATGTGGCGAGTTTGGGAGCATATAGATCACTCGATGAAGACGGGCGAACCCGCGACCGGCAAAGCGCTTGGAATGCCGATCTTTGATTATCTCGGCCAACATCCGGAACTGGCCAAACAGTTCAGCGGAGCGATGGTCGGAATTCACGGGGCGGAACCGCCGGCCGTCGCCGAGGCATATGACTTCTCTCAGTTCGGGACGATAACCGATATCGGCGGGGCCAGCGGGAACATGCTGGGGCATATTCTGACGAAGCATAGCGGGCCGAAAGGCGTGCTGTTCGATCTGCCGCACGTCGTGAAAGACTCACCTTCTACGCTGGAGAAATTCGGCGTTGCGGACCGCGTGTCGATCGAAGAAGGGAGTTTCTTCGACTCGGTCCCGGCCGGCTCGGACGCGTACATCCTGTCGCACATCATCCACGACTGGAACGAGGAGCAGTGCCTGACGATCCTCGGCAACTGCCGCGAAGCGATGCACGACGAAAGCAAGCTCCTGATAGTCGAGTTCGTGCTTCCGGAAGGCGACGAGCCGCACATCGGAAAGCTTCTGGACATCGTAATGCTGGTTCTGCCGGGCGGGGAAGAGAGGACCCCGGCCGAATATTCCGAGCTGCTGTCGAGAGCGGGACTGAAGATGACCAATGTGATCCCGACTGACTCGCCGGCGAGCATCGTGGAAGCGGTGAAGGGGTAGATTGTAGGGGCGGGGCTTGTCCCCGCCCGGATTATTGAGCTCTGACCAGTTTAGCGGCGGGCTTGCCCGCTTCCGCTATTGCATTCCGTTTAGCCTGCGCACTCGTGCGCAGGAGCCAGCGTGAGGATTCTGTACTATGACCTCTTACGATGACGGGGTTCCCGTCGCTTATAGCATCTACACAGGAGCCGATGAGGACGAGACGGCGAGACTCATCGGCGAGGTGTTCGCTCACAGGGATCCGCCGGCGGTCGCCGCAGGCATAACTCCCGAAGAGTTCGAGGCGTTCGTGCGGCTGTTTCTTCCCAAGGCGGGCCCGGAAGGCCTGACGGTCCTCGCGAGGTTTGAAGACAACGGAGAGTTGGCGGGCGTGATGCTGAATGAGGACTGTGCCTCGGATCTTCCCGAAGGAATGTATGACCTTCCCGCGAGCTTTGGTCCCGTCGGGGACATTCTGGGAGGCCTTGCCGGTGAATACCACGAGAAGAACCATTTCGAGCCGGGTCAAGGCGTACATCTGTTTCTCCTCGCCGTCGCGGACAGAGGGCTCGGAATGGGGATCGCTCAGGATCTGGTAGCGGCAAGCCTGAGACACGCGGCGGAAAAGGGATACAAGAAGGCGGTCGTGGAGTGCACGAACAAGACCTCGCAGCATATCTTCCGCAAGTTCGGGTTCACGGACCGCATCGCGCGATCCTATGCCGAGCACCGCTACGAGGGCAAAGCGTGGTTCGAATCGATCGCGGACCACGGCGGCCCGATCCTTATGGACCGCGACCTGCCTTGACGTCGATTGCCCGCCGCGGAGCGGCACGAAGCTGCACAACGATCGATCTTTGAGACCTTGTGCCACTTCGTTGTTGGACATTTTCTGGCCTTAGGCGAGTTGGTGTTTAGTCGCGCAGCGACGACCTGCTTTTAGCCGTGGGTGGAGCGCGGCGGAACCCCACGGAATGAGGCAGAAAAACGTCCCGAGCCGCGTAGCGACGGCAAGTGTCCGAAGCCCAAGCGTCAGCGCGGGCTACCTCGAGTAAGTTCCAAACTTGAGGTTTAAGGTTGAAAGTCTGTTAGAACGGCTAGATCATGAATCCCACGCCCAAACAGTTCGGAAACTATTCGAATCGCGACCTCTACTTGGTGAGCCTAAGTGATTCCAACGCGCTGCAAAGGATCGAACTTCCGGGCTCGCGATATTTTTTCTTGCTTATAGTCTGGCATTCTGCCGGCGCCGACGTCGACGAGCTTTTTCACATAGCTGAGACGGCCTTGAAGAGCGGATGCGTCTACGTATGTACTTTTGGAAAGGGTTGCGAGAGTCTTCACGATATTCTTGACGAGACTGTAGTTGCCTGGGAGACAATTCCGGAAGATAGACCGATCGATACGGGAAACTGGGATGAGAATCACATCATGACCACCTGGCACGACGACGAGCTGCTGGAAGATGCGATATGGTTCTTTCTGAACAATACTTTCGTTGATGAGGGGTTAACGAAGGATTGCCGAGCCGGAGTGGTTTTGGCGATTGGAGCATCTCCGGAAGAAGAAATGAAGATACGATCCGCCCTAACCCAACCGGAGGAGTTCAGTGCAGAATGGGTTGAAAGTACTGAAAACTAAGGCCTCTTAGAGTCTTTTTTTCGCCACAACACCTCATGAATGATTCCCTGAAACAGGCAAGCAGACCAATTGACAAATTCAACTTGAACGGCTTCTTCGTCCTCGCCGACGTGATCGATGAAGGAACGAGAACAAGGCTGATAGCCGAGCTTCCCCCGATCGAGGATTCAGGAACCCGGACTTTGCTCGAAAAGCAGGCGTTTGCCGAATTGGCGATAGGGCTGAGGAACTCGGAATCGCTAAACAAGACGCTTGCGGATCTGTCGGCAGTCCAATGCACCTATTTTCGAAAAACACCGGAGCACAACTGGGCCGTGCGGCTCCACCGGGACCTAGTGATCCAGGCCAAAGGTAAGGGGCCTTGGAAGTCCGCCGGTACGAAAGAAGGACTCTCAACGGTCAGCGCAGATGTCGGGTTTTTGAACCGGTGTGTCGGAGTAAGGGTTCATCTTGATGGAGCGCCGAGCGGAGACATCAACGTCGTACCCGGCTCGCATCGGGACCGATCAGAGCCGGATGCGACTCAAGCAGTCGCGGTGCCGGTTGAAAGGCTTGGCGCCCTGGTGATGAAGCCGACACTCTTGCATGGATCATCGAAACTGGCTGAGAGCGCAGGGCCGCGCCGGGTCCTGCACTATCTCTTCGCACCGGCGATCCTCCCGGGCGACTTCAGCTGGCACATTTCGGTGTAGCGGTACGCGATGCCTGTGATCATCGTTCTCTTAGGGGCACGGTAATTCTTAATGGACGACATAAAGGGACCAGATTTCGTGATATCCAAAGTGGAGAAGAGGCTCATCGAGGAGTTTCTCCGTGAGATGCTGTCGCTCTATCCCCAGTTAAAGGAAGACGTTGAAGAGAACGAGGGGCTGCTTCACTGTCAGATGTCAGCACTTCAGCGATTTGCGGAGGACCTTTGTGAAAAGCGGAAGCTGGAAGAGGCTCGGGAGTGTTTCGATTTTGTTGACAAATACTTCGTACTAGCGAGAAGTGACTTGCTGAACGCGATTAACGTGTCGTTTCTGGAATATTTCAAGTTTTTTCCTGGCCTTTCGGAAGGAGAGTTTAAGGAAGTAATGCCGCCTACCCTCTACCAGGGATATGTCGATATGATCATCTACATGGAGGACCTGGCGAGAAAGGCCGCGGAACTAGAAAAGCCCGAGGACAAGTATCCCGAAGGCTGGAAGTAAGCGATGGCAGAACCCCGAGCGTAAGCGAGGGGGCAGCGAACGGAGTGAGCAGGGCAGAAACGCGACCGTCAGGGAGGGTGCCGATCGGCAGTGAGCAGTGAGCGGTGAGCAGTGAGCAGGGCAGAAACGCGACCGTCAGGGAGCGTGCCCATCAGCGGTGAACAGTGAGCGGTGAGCAGTGAGCAGGGCAGAAACGCGACCGTCAGGGAGCGTGCCGATCAGCGGTGAACAGTGAGCAGGGAGCGGTGAGCAGCGAGCAGGGCAGAGACGCGACCGTCAGGGAGCGTGCCGAGCAGCGGCGAGCAGTGAGCAGGGCCGAGACGCGACCGTACGGGAGCGGGCCGAACCGCCGCCACTGAGCGGCAGGGTAGCACAGCCCGCAAAGGCAGTGGAGTGCCACACCGTA
>JAGFIQ010000050.1 GCA_024103495.1 Aridibacter famidurans | reverse complement strand
CGTCACCAGCTTGTCGCGCGGGGTGACCTTGTTCCGCGGATCGCCGCCGTCAAGCGCCTCGGCCCATATCAGCGTGGCGGGCTCGGTCGGGATCCAGTTGAAGCTCCGCGGCTTGGTGGTGACGCCTCCAACGGGCAGATTGTCGAGAAGCGGCGTGCTCGCGACCTTGTAGACCATCTTGCCGGAACGGTCCCACACCTCGACCTCCGTTGGGAAGTAAGAATAGGGGAACAGGTAAGAATACGGGCGCACGACGCGCTCGGTGAGGATGTACTTGCCGTCCGGCGACACATCGTTTTCCGAGAAGATCGCGGGCTTGCCGATGCGTGTGATCTTCCCGTCGATCCCTACGACCGCGAGCTGTGACGTCGTGTAGTAGTCGAAAAGCCTTTCGTCGGTAGGCGATCCGAGAAGGTCCTGGAACGTGCGGATCGCCGCCTTGCTGCCCGAAGCTTCCTGGATGTTCGGTTCGGTCGGGACCTTGGGCGCCTGCGGCGCGGTTCCTCGGTCTTTCCGGACCAGGTTGACGATAAGCGAGCGCTGATCCGGCATCCACCGGTAATCGCCGATGGTCGTGTTGACGTGAATGTCCTTTATCTTCGTCGCCTTTGCCGTGGCGGTGTCGATGATCCAGAGTTCGATCCCCTGAGGAGCAATGTTGCCGGCCGCTATGTACTTTCCGTCCGTAGTCCAGCGCGGGTTGATGATCTTCGCTCCGGCCGGAAGCGCGACCCGAGTCTCCTTTCCGCTGTCGATGTCCTTGAACACAAGCCCCGTGAAATAGAACTGCCTGTGGTCGGAGGTGGTGTTCGGGTTGATCCGAAGGCCGCCCAGGCGAAGCATAGGCTCCGCGAGGTCCGCGATCGGCGGATACCGGAGAGGCTCGAGCAGCGCGATCTTGTCCTTCGCGGGGCTGATCGAGGGGATCGGCGTCACGGGCGCGTTCAAAATGTCGAGTATCTCTTTCGAGGGTTTTTTATATCCCTGCGCGTACAGAGCGGGGACGATCAACAATGCCAGCAGGATCGACGAAAATGCTTTTCTGATCATTTCTTTCTTCCTTTGTTCGTGGTTAGCTTCTCAAATCCGTTGCTGAGGCCTCATTTCGCAAGCCGAATGCCCTCGAGCACGCGCCGCGCGATCCCCGGGACGATCCCGATCTCGCCGGCGAAATTCTCTGTGAAGATCACGATGACGGCCTTTCTGCCGTCGGGCGCCTCGATGTAGGCTGCGTCGTGTCTCGTTTTCGAGGTCCAGCCTTCCTTCGACCACAGCTTCATTCCCGTTGAAAGCGCGTGCGAGATGAACTCCTTGTACTCGGGACTTTTTACCGGCTTCTCCCAGTCGCGCGCCATCAGTTCCATCATCTTGCGGCTGCGTTCGGCGCTGACCGCGCGCCCGGTCGCGATCTCGTACATCAGCCGGGCCGCGGCATCGGTGGTCAGCATGTTCCGATTCTCGCCCCGGTAGTTCCTGAATTGCTGTTCGATACCGTACGCATCCTCGCAGAACGTCTTCTGGTTCACGTTGATGTTCCGGTAGCCGAGCGACGAGTAATAGCGGTTGACGGAGTTCCGCTTGAACGCCCATTCGGCGAACTCCTTCTCCGGAAGTTCCGCGCCGCTCGCGGTTGCGGTCAGCACATCGAGGATGTACCCGGTCGCGTCGTTCGAAGAGACGGTGATCATGTCCCGAAGTCCCCGTTCGACCTCGCCCTCGATCTTCAGCTTGCCGTCCGCGTCCCATCGATGGATCGCGGCCATATAGAACATCTTGACGACGCTTGCCGGGTAGATCGGAATGTTGCCGCGGAATCCCGCCGAAACGGCTTTCGAGGGATCGCTCAGATCGATCACCGAAACCGCGACATCCTTTTCCGTCAAGCCTTTCGCGCTGAACTCACGGAGCGTTTCCGCCACCGCATTGTCGACCGTCGCCTTCAGCTTTTCAGACGGCACGGGAAAACGATCCGGAGCGACGTTCTGGGCGAACGACGAGCCCACGAGAACGCACACAGCAAGCGCGGCTTTCAGGCTAGAAAGTGGTCGGTTCATTCGAAGTTCGGAACGCGTATCTTTACCGAGGATTGGTAAAAGAGTATAAACGAAAAGCGTTTTCGCAGAAAGCCCCACAAATTCAACACTATGCGCGAAGAAAAGCTAGTACGCGGGATCGGCCGATGGGACCTGATCGCGATCGCGATCAACACCGTCGTCGGCGCGGGTATCTTCGGCCTTCCCTCGGAAGTTGCGAGGCTGATCGGCAGCTACAGCGTCTTCGCCTTTATCTTGTGCTCGATCCTGATCGCGCTCTTCACACTCTGCTTTGCAGAGGTAAGCAGCAGGTTCCGGGTAACCGGAGGAAGCTACCTCTACGCTCGGCGGGCGTTCGGGTCGTTCGTCGGTTTCGAGGCCGGCTGGCTGTTCTGGATCACGAGGCTGACCGCGTTCGCGGCGAACTGCAATCTGATGGTCTCGTACCTGGGGTTCTTCTACGAGCCTGTCTCGGAAGGCCCGGCGCGGATAGCCATCATCGCACTGGTGGTCCTCTCTCTGACGTGGGTGAACCTGATCGGCGTGAAGCGGACCGTCCTTGCGACGAACGTACTGACGGTAGGAAAGCTCAGCCCGCTTCTCCTGTTCGTGTTCGCGGGCCTGTTCTTCATCGAGCCGGTGAACTTTTCGCTCGGCGATGCTCCCGAACTCTCGGTATTCGCGAACGCGATGCTGGTTCTGATCTATGCTTTCGTGGGATTCGAATCGGCGGTGATCCCCGCAGGCGAGGTCAAGGATCCGGAGCGAAACGCCCCGTTCGGGCTTTTGACCGCGATCGGGATCATAGTCGCGCTTTACATACTGATCCAGGTCGTCGCGATGGGCACTTTGCCCGAACTCGCGGGATCGAAAAGGCCTCTCGCGGACTCCGCGCAGATGTTCCTCGGTACCTGGGGTGCCGCCGTCATTGTCATCGGCGCGATCATCTCCATTCTAGGCAATCTCAATGTCGGGATACTCTCCGCCAGCCGGCTGCTGTTTGCGATCAGCGAACAAAAGGACATCCCTTATTTCATATCGGCAACTCACGAGAAATGGAGGACCCCTTACGTCTCGCTGATCTCCACGTCGTCGCTGATCTTCTTCCTCTCGGTGTTCAGCACATTCGTTTCGGCTCTCACGATAAGCACCGTCACGAGGCTGCTCGTTTACGCGCTCACATTCGCGGCGCTTCCGATCTTCAGGCGAAGGGAAGACCTTACCGACGCAAAGGGATTCCGCATTCCCGGCGGTTCGGCTCTCGCCCTGCTTTCGATCGGGCTGATCCTCTGGCTGTTCTATTTTGTGAAGATCTTCGACTTCGTGCAGGTCGGGATCGCGGCTGCGGTCGGAGCGGCGATCTACTTTGTCTATCTCTTTTGGAGACGCGACGAAATCGAGGGTGGCGGCTAAGGGGGCTCAGTCGGAAACGCGGTTCCTCTCGTAAAGCAGGGCCAGGCCTTCCAGGACAAGATTCGGCGCCGTTTCAGAAGCGTGTCTGGAAACGGACGCAATGAACGCCGAGTCGCCTCCCGTCGCGATCACCGGAACATTGCCGCCTTCCGATTCCCGGACTCGCTCGATGATACCGTCCACGAGGCCCGCGAATCCGTAATAGACCCCCGAAGCGATCGCAGTCCTCGTCGAGTTCCCCACGACGCTGTCGGCCGCCTCGGGATCCAGCAGCGGGAGTTTGGCAGTGTCGCCGTGCAGTACTTTGTAAAGCGCCCTCAATCCGGGCGCGATTGCCCCGCCGCGATAAATGCCCGATCTGTCGACGAGGTCGATCGTGGCAGCGGTTCCGAGATCGCACACGATACAGGGAAAGCCGACCCTTTCAACCGCCGCCGAGGCGGCCAAAAGGCGGTCCATCCCGCAATCCTCGACCGGCCTGTAGTCGATCTCAAACCCGAAATCCATCGAGTGGACAGCGATGAGGGGATCCGAGCCGGTGATCCGTCTTGCCACTCCTTCGAAGGCGGGAAGCGTGGCCGGCACAACACTGGAAATCACCGATTGGTAGGGGTCTGCTTCCAGTTCGGAGGAGATCGCCTCGAATAAAGACTCGGCGGAATCGGGCGAGTCCGGTCGTATGCGGAACGACGCGGTGAGAGTGCCGGCCTCGAACAAGCCGATCTTTGCGGACGAGTTTCCTATGTCGATCGCAAGAAGCATCGCTCAAAAATAAAAAAAGTGGCCGGAAATTGCCACTTCATTTCTCTCTCTTTGGCTATTCCGGACTCAGCCCTTCAAGGGAAGTCCGTCATAGACGACGTTCCAGCCGTTCCTCAGGCTCGAGTTGAGGCTCTTCGAAAACCATTCTTCCGCCTTGTCCGGATCGTCGTAGATCTGCACGGCGGGCGCCGATTCCCTTGGATCGACACGACAAATCGCGCCGCCCTGATCCGCGGTCTTCAGGCACAGAAGCGCGATCATCTCGTTCTTCATCAGCACCGCGGTCCGGACCTTTACCTCGGTGAGGTCCACGGCGCGGACGATCGGAAACTCCGCGTCCAGCTCCGCCTCAAGCTCTTCGTACTCCGAATCAAACTCTTCGAAGTCTTCCTCGAACTCGTCAAAATACTGTTCAAAATCGTCGAAATCTGAATTCATAACCGTCGATCCCCAGCCGGGATCCATCCCTGTGTATTCTCGCATACGAGCGCCGAAAAGCATAAACCGTCTAGCGAAGCGCGGTAACATCGCCGGCCTGCACGATCTCCGTTCCGTGCTCGGTACGAACGGTCAGCGCGCCGTGCGAGTCCAATCCGTCGGTGACCCCTTCGATCAGTTTTCCGGCGACGTCGACGCGGACGTGCTTTCCGCGACCGTATGAAGATCTTGCCGCCCAGTCTTTCAGGACCCGGTCACGCCCGGAGGAAGTCGCGGTCCTTTCGCAATGAAAGAAGAAGAATCTGACAAGCCTGTCCAGAAGCTCGTCGCGATCACCGGGCGCACCGGTCTCGGACTCGACAGATGCGGAAACTGACGCGAGATCTTCGGGGAGATGCATCGATCTGAGATTGATCCCGATCCCTATTACGACCGCCGTACCGTCCTCCGTCTCCGTAGTTTCGGCGAGAATTCCCGCGATCTTTCGGCCCTTGATAAGAAGATCGTTCGGCCACTTGATGTCCGCCTCGATACCGTACAGATCCTTTAGCGTGTCGTGTACCGCGACCGCCGTCGCAAGAGTGAGAATCGGCAGGTCCTTTGGTTCGAGGTCGGGCCTTAGAAGCGCGCTGAAATAGAGTCCCGCTCCCGGATCCGAGACCCATCGCCGCCCGTGCCGGCCGCGGCCCTCGGTCTGCTCGTCCGCGACGACGCAAAGGCCTTCCGGCGCCCCTTTTCGCGCCTGCGAAAGCGCTTCGGTGTTTGTCGAAGGGAGCGATTCGTATCGAAGGATACGCAGGTCCATATTCGCGGATCCGGCCGACGGTGTTCTACGCGGAGGGCTTCCACATCGAGTCGGCGTAAAAGCGGTTCCCGTCAAAGAAATTTCGAACGATCTCGAACCCGCTTTCCGACGCGAGCTCCTCGATCATCTGCAGGTCGTATTTCTGGGAGATCTCCATAAAGATCGGCTCCCATTGCCTGAAGCGGTACTCTTTCCCGAGGGCTTCGATCCTGACGGTCTGGTCCTCGTCGCTGATCAGGAACGATCTCGCCGCTCGCTCGATCGGATGATACGAGGCGTAATGGATGAACTTGTCCGGATCGAAATCGCCGCCGAGCTCGCGGTTTATCCGCTTCAGAAGGTTCAGGTTGAACTTAGGTGTTACGCCGAGCGAGTCGTCGTAGGCGTTGAGGATCGTACGCGGGTTCTTATGAAGGTCGAAGCCGATCAGGACCCTGTCGCCGGTATTCACGACGTCGCGGAGGTCGCGGAAAAAGCCTACTGCTTGTTCGCGGCTGAAGTTACCGATGTTCGAGCCGAGAAAAAGTATGATCTTTCGCCTGTCCGACTTTTCGCGGAAGGTTTCGAGCCGGGCGAAGTAATCGCCTGTCTCCGGCTCGATCCGAAGCGAAGGAAAGCGCTTGTGAAATCCGCCGGTCAGCGAGTCGATCGCCTCGGATGAGATGTCTATCGGGACGAACCGGAAGTCGGCGCCTTCATCGATCAGGTGCTCGACGAGCACCGCGGTTTTGATGCCGTCGCCCGCGCCGAGCTCGATCAGGTCGAAGGGGTCGCTGTTGCGGCCGAATGCCTCAAAGATCTCCGGCCCCTGTTCGGTGAAGATCTCCATCTCCGAACGGGTCAGGTAGTACTCCGGGAGCTTCATTATCTCCCGGAAGAGGCGCGAGCCTTCGTCATCGTAGAAGTACTTTGAGGACAGGTACTTGGGGTCGGCGGAAAGCCCCTTGTCGACATCTTCCGCGAACGCGCTATGGCCGGATTTGGTGGAGTTCTTCATCTTGATCCGTCCTGAAACTGTTTCGCGTCAGCGGGCCAGGCGGATCCCTGTGAACTGCCAGCGCAGATGCGGATGAAAGAAATTCCGGTACGTTGTGCGGCTGTGCCCTTCAGGCGTCGCAACGGAAGCGCCGCGGAGCACCATCTGGTTGACCATGAACTTTCCGTTGTACTCCCCTACGGCTCCCGGAGCTATCTTGAATCCCGGATAGGGAAGGTAGGCGGAGTTCGTCCATTCCCATCGGTGGCCCCATTCGAACCGTTCGTTCGCGGCCTCCCACTCGAACTCGGTCGGAAGCCGCATCCCCTTCCAGGCGGCGAATGCCGACGCCTCGTAGAACGAAACGTGGCAGACGGGATCCTCCGGCCTCAGTTCGCGGAGCCCGGCGAGCGTGTACTGATGCCAATCTCCGTCGATCTTTTTCCAGTAGAGCGGCGATCCCACTCCGTACTCCTGAACCCAGTCCCAGGCTTCCGAATGCCAAAGCGAGAATTCGCCATACGCGCCGTCCTCGCGGAACTCGAGGAATTCACCGTTTGTGACAAGGTCCTTCGAGATCTCGAAGTCCTCGAGATGTACCTTGTGCCGCGCAAGCTCGTTGTCGAAAGAAAAATCCGATCCTTCGAAGCCAATCTCCTTAAGGCCGCCTTCTATTCCGGCAAATTCGCCCGTGCGTTTTGGGCGTCTTTCGACCAGCGCGAAATCGTCGCGATAGACCGGATGAAGCGGGTTCAGCGAAAACGTGTATTTGAGGTCGGTCAGGAGGAGTTCCTGGTGCTGCTGCTCGTGATTGATGCCCAGTATCACGAGTTCGCTAGCCTTTTCCGAAAGCCCCTCTTCGAACAAACGCCCCATCGCTTCGTCCACGTGGGCGCGAAATTCGAAGATCTCCTTGACGGTCGGCCTCGAAAGGTCGCCCCGCTTGTGGCGCGGAGTCCGGTCCCCTAAAGAGTTGTAGTAGCTGTTGAAAAGATAGAAATAATGCGGGTGGAAGACCTCGTAGCCTTCGAGGTGCTCATTCAGGATCATCTGCTCGAAGAACCAGGTCGTATGTGCGATGTTCCACCGCGCGGGGCTTACGTCGACGATCGGCTGCGGGACGTAATCCTCGGGCTGGAGGGGCTCGCACAGTTCTTCCGTGTACCGCCGGGTCGCAAAATACTTCGCGGCGATTTCCTCAACGTCAGGAGCGATCGAACTAGCTGGCTGCATTTTGTCAATTAAATCAGATGGAAGGGAAAAGGCAAGGGCAATCCTTTAGACCAGCGAGAAATCGATTGGTTGATTTGGCTATACGCAACAAGCCGCCGATCAGAATTGCTGCCGAACAGACTTTGAAATCTCATCTAGGACGGAATTGCCTCCGCCAAAGAAGTGTCGAACCAATGCACCTTCCTTACCGAACAGAAACCCTTGGGGTATTCCGTTTCTGCGACTGCCCATCATCAAAGACGTGATCCCAAAGAAACGGTTGACCGATTCCTCGTCGGCCCATCCCATTCGGAGTCGGAGATTCCGTTTTCTTCGGAAATCTGACAATAGATGCGGATCCTCGGGATCAACCGTCAGCGCAACAACCTCTAGTCCTTTCTCCCCGTACTCCTCCTGAAGGGCGTCAAGTTCATCAAGCACAAGGAACGCAGGTACATCCCAAGTGGCGAAAAGAAGAATGAAAATGGGTCTATCGGAATCGTCGGCAATACGGAACTGATCTCCTGAAAGAAGATTGAATCGTGTGGATCGGATCTGATCCAAGAGCTCGGAAAGGGTTCCATTCTCGAGCGTCGGAAGTCGCGAGATCGACTCTTTACAGGCTTCAGCAAGGTAAGGATCCTCTGAGATCGAACACGTCTGGAGAGCCGATATCACATACCGATCTCCGATCTCGCCAAGCGCGAAAGCCGCTTCGCGTTTGGTGTCGGAACGTTCGTCTTCGTTAATAAGTACCTGCCGAAGAACGGACGAGATCGACTCAAAATCCGGGACTGATACTGTAAGATCTCTTCGTTCTGAAAGGGTCCGTTTGAATTTCGAAGGCAGAAAACTTTCGGGAGTCGTATTCGCAGGATCTGACTTCTGGAGGCGCCCGGCGATCAGTCCGGCCGCCCGCGCCGCGAATCGTCTCAGGGCCTGCCTCTTGTCCTTAGGTTTTTGGGCAAGAACTCTTGTCAGGGTGAGTAAAGACGCCGCCGTTCCGACCGACCCGATGGCTTCAGCCGCCGCCGCACGGACCGCCTCTTCGTCATCTCTTTCCAAAGAGCGGATCAGAGGCTGCTCCGCCGCCGGATCACCCGTCCCGCCGAGCGCGATCACTGCTTCTTTTCTCACGAAGTCCTTCTTGTCATTCAAAAGCGGAAGAAGCGCGGCGACCGCTTCCGAAGATGGAAGCGCGGTAAGAGCGCCTGCCGCGGTCGCGCGCACGATCGGTTCCGGATCCGAAAGGGCAGGGACCGCCGCCCGCGATGCTTCTTCAGTTCCGATCACTCGCAATCGATACAGCGCGTCACGCTTCTCCTCGACGGTTCCGCTTCGTACTGACGAAGCAAGCGAATCGATCTCCGAAGGAACCTGGCCGAAAACCGGGAATGCAAACAAAAACAGCGCCGCGGCGATGCCGGCGCTGGCAACTGCAGAACTGGAAAATCTGCGATCCATCAGACCGATTCGACGACGCTGTTCCTTCTGGCGGTCTCCCACTCGAAGACCTGCCTTGCCCTTCGGTTCTCGCGGGCGGCGGAAAGGAAGTTGATCAGATCGTCTGAAAGGGGGTCGTGATTTATGGATCGGGAAGAAACGGGTGAGTAAGGGTCTAAGGCCTTATCCGGGATACCTATAAAGAAATTGTCTGGGCGCGGCTGATTCTTGTCTTTGGCCATCTTTCCCACCTCGTGTTCCGAGGACGGCCAAAGTGGACAATTGGGTTATGTCCGGGCCGCCGGGTTCGGATGAATGTCGAAGTTCAGGATTCTAATAAGTAATGTCTCCTGTACGGGTCTCTTGAGCAATTTGTAGACTATCACACGTGTAAAGTCCCCGTAAACTTTTTCGCTCGCGCGGGAACAGGCTAGACAAAAGCATTTCAGGCACTTAGAATCCGCCTATGTGGTTTTTCCCGAACAAACTCCTCCTTAAATAGCCACTCGTTGAAATGCTCTTCTCAACGGCGTGGCTTAGCTCATCAAATCACACAAAATGAAGAACTTGTCCGAATCCCTTTGAAGGGACCGGGCCGGACAGCACACGCGGCGGTCGTCGGGCGGACTGTTCGAAGGAGGAGCGCGATGCCGGGCATCGCGTTAAGAGGACAGAAATGGACCAGAAATACTTTCCGAAAAAGGTAGAGAAGAAATGGCAGGAGCGCTGGGCGGAGAACGGGACGTTCGAGGCACGGCCGGACGATGAGCGTGAGAAATATTACTGTCTCGAGATGCTCCCTTACCCTTCGGGACGCCTGCACATGGGCCACGTGCGGAATTATTCGATCGGGGACGCGCTGGCGTGGTGGATGCGGCTGAACGGGTTCAACGTGATCCATCCGATCGGCTGGGATTCGTTCGGACAGCCCGCCGAGCAGGCCGCGATCAAACAGGGCGTCAACCCCAGAGACTGGACCGAAGACAATATCTCTCAGATGAAGGCTCAGCTGAAGACCCTCGGGATCGGTTACGACTGGTCCCGCGAGATCGCCGCGCACAGGCCGGATTACTACAAGTTCGATCAGTGGTTCTTCCTGAAGATGCTCGAGATGGGCCTCGCCTACCGAAAGGAATCGGAGGTCAACTGGTGCCCGAAGTGCGAGACCACGCTCTCCAACGAGCAGGCGTCCGGCGGTATCTGCTGGCGGTGCGGAACGCCGGTCGAGAAACAGTCGCGTCCGCAGTGGTTTTTGAAGATCACGGCATATGCCGATGAACTGCTCCAAGGGATGGACGAGATCGAAAACGGCTGGCCGGAGAAGGTTCTGACGATGCAGAAGAACTGGATCGGGAAGAGCGTGGGCGCCAACATCGATTTCGCGGTCAAGGGCAGTCCTGGCGGCATCGATTCCGTGCGGGTGTTCACGACTCGCATCGACACGATCTACGGCGCGAACGCGATCGTGGTCGCGCCGGGGCATCCGCTGATCGAAGCGAATGCCGGATCGTTCCCTGACCAGGTCAAAGCGAAGATCGAGTCCATCGAGGCGGAGCACGCGAACCCGAAGGACTATGAAGAGGAGATCGAAAAGGACGGAATCGACATAGGGCTGGTCGCGGTTAACCCGTTCAGCGGTGAAGAGCTGCCGGTCTGGGTCGGGAACTACGTGATGATGTCCTACGGGACGGGCGCGGTGATGAGCGTTCCCGGCCACGACGAGCGCGACCACGAGTTCGCTTCGAAGTTCGGTCTGCCGATCGTTCCCGTGATCGAACCGGCTTCCGAAGATGGCCAGTGCGAGAAAGGAAAAGCGTTTACGGAGAAAGGAAGGCTTGTAAACTCCGGAGACTGGTCCGGGATGGCTAGTGCTGAGGCGATCCGGGAAATGACTGCGTTCGCGGAAAAGGAAGGCTTCGGCGAGAAGGCGGTCACTTACCGACTGCGCGACTGGGGAATCTCGCGACAGAGATTCTGGGGCGCGCCGATCCCGATCATCCACTGCGATCAATGCGGCGCGGTCCCGGTGCCGTTCGACGACCTGCCGGTCGAGCTTCCGGAATCGGCTCCGTTCACAGGCGTCGGCGAATCGCCTCTGGCAAAGGTCGATGAGTTCGTCAATGTCGATTGCCCGAAGTGCGGCGCAAAAGGCCGAAGAGAGACGGACACTATGGACACGTTTGTCGATTCGACCTGGTACTACTTCCGATATTGCGATCCGAGGAACGATGAGATGCCGTTCGATCCGGCGGTCGCGAAGTACTGGCTTCCGGTCGACCTTTACATTGGCGGGATCGACCACGCGGTGATGCACCTTCTCTACACGCGGTTCTGGACAAAGGCGATGCGCGACATGGGGTTGGTCGGGTTCGACGAGCCCGCGAAGCGCCTTCTGACGCAGGGAATGGTGGTTGGAGAATCGTTCTACAGCAAAACGAAGGAGACTTACGTGTTTGAGGACGAGGTCGAGTTCAGGCGCGACGAACAGGGAAGGATCGAGGAAGCCGTGCTCAGAACCGACGGATCGCCGGTAAAGGTGGCCGTCGAGAAGATGAGCAAGTCCAAGCACAACGGCGTAGATCCGGACGATATGATCTCGATCTACGGCGCCGACGCCGTGCGGCTGTTCGTGCTGTTCGCAGCTCCGGCCGAGAATGAACTGGTGTGGCAGGAGTCGGGGATAGAAGGAGCGGTCAGGTTCCTTCAGCGCGTATGGCGATTCGTCTTGAAATGGCGCGATTCCGTATCGGGGATCGATCTGTCATCGGGCGCTCCGGATGAGATCTCAAAGGAGGCGGCGAATCTCCGCAGGAAGACCCACCAGACGATCTTGCGTATCCGGGAGAACTTCGAAAGTCGCCAGTTCAACACGCCGGTCGCGGCCTTGATGGAACTGTCGAACGCGCTGGGCGATGTACAGTTCGAACCTGAAAGCGCTACGGATGCAGAGAGATACGCGGTTCGCGAAGCGCTCGAAACGCTGATCGTGATGCTGACGCCTTATGCGCCGCATTACTGCGAGGAGCTCTGGGAAGCGGTCACAGGTTCGGACAAAGGAATACTCGCGTCCGGGGCGCGGATCCCTTTAGCGGACGAGGCGGTCGCGGCCGAAGAAGAGATCGAGATCGCGGTTCAGGTCAACGGAAAACTGAGGTCAAGGGTCCACGCGTCACCGGATGCTTCGAACGCCGATCTCGAGGCCCTGGCGCTTGCGGACGAAAAGGTGAAGGAATATACCGAAGGGAAGCAGGTACTAAAGGTCATCGTCGTGCCGGGCCGGCTGGTCAACGTCGTGGTGAAATAGAGGACGGTTAAGTTGGTGTCGCGAGGGCGTTTTCGGGCGCCCCGCGCGAACCCGGGCGGAACCTGGGACGTGCCCGAAAACCTTTTCCGTTCTATCCTTTAAGCCTTGATAACACGGGCCAAACCATTTAGAATTGCGAAGAACCTTGGGTTGCAACCGCCGCGCTCGGCATTTAATCAGAGAGCCACATTCCTATCCGAACCGCCAAATTCAGCGTTGAGTAGCGATGAGAGAGTGTCAACACTGTAAGACCTGCTATGCGGATGACGTCGAGACCTGTCCGACGGACGGGATGCCGACTATGCATACGATCAGCGGGGAACCCGTGCTCGAGGGCAAGTACCACCTCGAAAGCCGGATCGGACAGGGCGGCATGGGTGTGGTTTACAAGGCGCGGCACGCTTACCTGAAGACACTTCACGCTATCAAGATCATCCTTCCCGATCTCGTCGGAAACGATCCCGAACTTGTAAAACGATTTCGCCAGGAAGCGCTCGCTGCGGCGGCGATCAGGCACCAGAACGTCGTCCAGGTGACCGATTATGGGGTCGCTCAGGGGACGATGCCGTTCCTCGTGATGGAATTCGTAGAAGGCGAATCGCTCCATGACCTTCTTGCGAGGGAGGAAAGGCTTTCTCCCGAAAGGGCTTTCGAGCTTGTTAGGGCGATCTGCGGAGGTATCGGCGCCGCGCACAGCCAGGGGATCGTGCACAGGGACCTGAAGCCTCTCAATATCATGCTTCTGAAGGGCAAGAACAGGCCTGCGGAAGCGGTGAAGATCCTGGATTTCGGCCTGGCGAAGATCAAATCGGGAGAGCTTCTTGGATCGTTCATCCAGGCCCAGACCACCGGGCTTATGGGTTCGCCCTACTACATGGCGCCCGAACAATGGTCCGACGATGATCTCGATGCCCGGTCCGATATCTATTCGATCGGGGTGATGCTTTACCAGATGATCGCCGGCGACGTGCCTTTCAAGGGCTCGTCGATCCCTGCGATCATGAAGAAGCACCTGACCGACACTCCTCCGCCGTTCTCCGAAAGGGGCATCCAGGTGCCGCCCGCGGTCGAGGAAGCTGTGTTCCACACGCTCCAGAAGGACCGCGGCAAGCGAACGGCGACCGTCGATGAACTGATAGACGAACTGGCATCCGCGCTCGGAATATCTTCGCCCGGAGTCATTTCGGTCGGGCACAAGACCGGACACACGCTGCCGGTCGCTCCGCTGAGGGTGCTGACGAATCCTCCGAAATCAAAGGTCTACCTTAACGAGCAGGAAGCCGGTGTAAGTCACCAGGACGGATGGCTGCTTCTGGAGGGCATCCAGTCCGGAAACCACCACATAAAGGTCAGTCACGAGGGCTTCAAGGATTGGGAATCGGACGTGTTTTGCGACGGCAAGCCCGTCGAGGTCGTCGCGCGGTTGGACAAGGCGGGAGCTCCCGCCACAGCGATTCCCAGGCCCGACGAAGAGACGGTGTACGGTCAGGAAACGGTGATCGACAGGTCTCCCCAGGAAGTGGGCGCCAAGACGAATGTTCCCCAGGCCACGGTGCAACAGAAAGTGACCACGGCCGACCAGAGAGGATCGTCCACCGGGAGGACGGTGATCTCGACTCCTGCTTCTTCGGGCCTGAAACCCGTGCTCATCGGTGGAGGTGTTCTCGCCGTCGTGCTATTGATCGTCGGTGCGGGCGCGATCGGGCTCTATCTGGCGGGCGTCTTCGACAGACAGGCGGCCAATACGGGAGGCGACGTCACTCCGACCCCGACGGCTCAGCCGACGCAGCAATCGACGCCGCCCGGCGAGTCGACGGCTTTCAAGGCGGACATGGTCGCGATTCCGGGAGGAGAGTTCACTATGGGCCGCAATGACGGCCAGCCCAGGGAGAGGCCCGAGCACAAGGTAACGGTAGAGTCCTTCGAGATGGACCGCCACGAGGTGACCAATGCAGAATATTTCCAGTTCATCGTAGAGAAAAGCTACAGGGTCCCTGAACATTTTGTTAACGGCCGGCCGCTCCCCGGAAAAGAGAACAATCCCGTGACTTTCGTGACGCTTGAGGATGCAAGGGAATTCGCGAAATGGCGCTCTGAAAGGGATGGTGCCACATACCGCCTGCCGACCGAAGCCGAGTGGGAATATGCGGCGAGGAACGGCGCGGACGGAAATCTCTACCCGTGGGGCGATAATTATCGCGAAGACGCCGCAGTTATCGGAAAGCAGTCGGATGTTAAGGCAGTAGGTTCCGCAAAGAGCGGTGCGAACAAATGGGGGGTCGAAGATCTCATCGGTAACGTGTGGGAGCTCACCTCGAGCCTCGGCGCGGCGTATCCCGGAAGCGAGATCGCGATTGAGGGAAAAGTGATCGTCCTGCGGGGCGGCGGTTATTTCGACAGTTTCACAGGAGAAAATGCGATCACGTCGACTTTCAGGGCGCTCGTGCCTCCCGAAACCAAAGACAAGAGCGTCGGTTTCCGGCTTGTGAAGTGATCAGCCAGGACCCGGCCTGCTTGCGAATATCGACAGAGTCTGGCAGCGATGTCAGGCTTTTGTTGTTTACGCGCCCGCACGGAACACCCCGTTTCCGGGTGAAAGCCGCTGAATGTAGAATACTTGTTTCCGGGAGCCGCGCGGCGTCAGCCCGCGCACCTGTACCCGGCCGCTCAGGATGAAGATCGTTCTCGTCGTAGAAAAGGCGAAAGACAGTCCCGCCGAAGAAGTTACCTTTGAGAAGCCGGTCGTCCGGCTGGGCCGCGATGTGTCCAGCTGCGACATCGCGGTCGACAACCGCGACTACCGGATGGTCTCAAGGGCGCACGCTGAGGTGCGCGTCCACAAGGGCAAATGGATCGTGCGGGACCTGGGGTCCAGTTTCGGGACATTCGTATCGGGCCAGAAGCTGTCCAATCCCAGGGAGCTCGCGGTCGGGAACACCATACAGCTTGGACCCGAAGGTCCCAAGGCCCACGTCATATGGATGGAGGCGGAGCCCGGCGAAAGCGCGCCTGCCCCTGAAAAGCGTCCGGCCCCTGCCGCTCCCCCGCCGACGCCTTCCCCCGTTCCTGCCGAGCACTCAGCACAACCTCAAGAACAAAATGTCCCAGAGCCAACGCCGGAGCCGACGCCCGAGCCTAAGCCTTCGGCCCCGAAACAGGAGTCTCCGCGGCCGGTTCCGCCGCCCGGGCAGCCGTCAGCCGAGCTCGCTTTCGAGGACCAGCCGGGATCTCCGAAGATCTCCGTGGGCAAGGGCGAAACGTGGCTGGGCCGCGATCCGGGGTGTGATGTCCTCATCGAGGCATCTGCCGTTATGGTCTCGCGGCGGCACGCGAGCATCGGCCCGGCCGGCGGCGGATTCTTGATCACGGACAACAAGAGCTTCAACGGAACGCTTGTAAACGGGCACAGGATATCGACACCTACGCCGCTTGCCGACGGTGACAAGATCCAGCTTGGACACGGCGGGCCGGTTCTCAGGTTCTCGTCCGACGAAGCAAGTGTCCCGGCGGCGCCGAGGGGCTCGATCCCCGGGGCAAGGCTTCCTTCAGAACCGGTGGAGGCCGGCACGATGGTCTTCAAGATGGATGACATCGCGAAGGCTGTTCCGGGCGAATCGACCGAATCGCAGCTGCTGATGCAGATCTCCTTCGACGGCCGGAAAGAACTGACGATCGGCAGGAACGAGGCTAACGAGATCACGCTCGACGGTCTGCAGATATCGAACCGTCACGCGCGATTGAAGCTGTCGGGCGGCGGCGTTGTCATCGAGGATCTGAACTCCACAAACGGGATCTACGTCAACGGCAGCCGCGTCAGCCGCCACGTGCTCGCTCCGGATGATTCGGTCCAGATCGGCGCTTTTGTGATCCGCGTCGATGACGCAGAGCACATCGGCGTTTTCGACACGCGTGCAAAGACGAGGATCGATTCGGTGGGCCTCACCAAGGAGGTCAGGAACAAGGCGGGCCGCGGGAAGATACGCCTGCTCGATGACGTCTCACTTTCCATCGGGGCAAACGAGTTCATAGGAGTTCTCGGGCCTTCCGGATGCGGAAAGACCACACTAATAAACGCGCTGAACGGGACCCGGCCGGCGACGGCGGGCCGCGTCCTGATCAACAATCTCGATCTCTACCGGTACATCGATTCGCTGAAGCAGTCGATCGGCTCGGTGCCGCAGGACGACATCATCCATCAGGAACTGAGCGTATACAAGACTCTCTGGTACATCGCCAAGCTAAGGCTTTCGCGCGACGTGTCCCGTTCGGAGATAAACCAGATCATCGATGAGGTGCTTGACGTCACGGGCCTCAGCGAGAGGCGCGATGTTGCGGTCAGCAGCCTTTCGGGCGGACAAAGGAAGCGGGTTTCGATCGCCGTCGAGCTCATCACGAAGCCGTCAGTGATATTCCTTGACGAGCCCACGTCGGGTCTAGATCCGGCTGTCGAAGAGAAGGTGATGAGGCTCTTCCGGCAGATCGCCGAGTCCGGCAGGACGATCGTTCTCACCACGCACGCGATGGAGAACGTCAAGCTGTTCGACAAGATCGTCGTCCTTATGCGGGGCAAGCTGGTTTTCTACGGAAAACCGAAGGATGCACTCGCTTACCTTGGCGTCTCGAACTTCAAACAGCTCTACGACAAGCTTGAAGAACCTGCGGCGGAGAAGATCGCCGACGGCAGCGAAACGATGCGCACGACCGCGCTCGAACAGGTGGCCGATGAGTGGAAGCGCAAGTTCCGCGAAACTCCTCAGTATCGCGACAACGTTCAGAAGCCGCTCGAGGAGATAGCGAAAGAGAGCACGTCGTGGGCGAAGAAATCTCGCAGGCTGGGAATTTTCGGGGCGATCCGCCAGTTCTTCACGCTTTCGGCGAGGTACGCGAACGTGCTGTTCCGGGACAAGTTCACGCTGGCGATACTTGCCCTGCAGGCGCCCGTTATCGCCTTTCTCGTATTCATCGTGATGGGCGAGAACCAGCCCAGGGATTTCGCGTATTTTGCGCTTTCGCTGTGTGCGATCTGGTTCGGCACTTCCGTGGCTGCGCGCGAGATCGTAAGGGAACGCAAGATCTATCAGCGCGAGAGAATGGTCAACCTTGGGGTCTTGCCCTATGTCGCTTCGAAGCTGTTCGTGCTCGGCATCATCGTTTCGATCCAGTGCGTGCTTCTGTTCGTTCCGCTTGAGCTGGCAAACCTTACCGGGTTGATGCCGATGCCGGGATTGTTCCTGGGGCTTCCGCAACTCGCCACGATGTTCCTGACGGCGGGGGTCGGGATCGCGATCGGGCTTTTTGTCTCTACGATCGTGCGCACTTCCGAAATGGCGACGAGCCTCGTGCCGCTCATCCTGATTCCGCAGATCGTCTTCTCAGGATTAATCGGCGTGCCTCAGGGTATTAACAGGGTCGTAGGACTCGCGATGCCGGCCGCCTGGTCGTTCGACACGATGAAGAGGTTCTCGACCCTCGACACGCTCGAACCGGAAGGCGCGCTTATGAACGGCGAGACGGAAGGGCTCGGGCTTTACGGCTACGTAGAGCGCGAGAACGAGAAGATGGTCGCAGATGCGAAGCGAAACATAAGGGAGTACGAAAAGGAGCTCGAGGACAAGCTCCGGGACGCCGAGAGGCGCGCCGCGAACGGGGAACAGGTCAGGTACGACGGCCTTCCGGACCGTCCGGCTGTGGGTGACCCGAAGGTCGTTCCGGAGAACCTGAGCAATTACGTCACCTTTCTGCATCCGTGGATGCATCTGGCGCTGAACCAGCTCGTGCTCCTTTTTATGTTCGTTCTGCTATTTCTCTGGACATTGATATTATTGAGGCTTCAGGATCCGGTTTGAGGTTATTTCTAATAATGAGATCAAGACACGTTTTACTTGTAGCAATAATAGTTCTCGCCATCTGGCCGTTTTCC
Source organism: Aridibacter famidurans (assembly GCA_024103495.1). Taxonomy (GTDB): domain Bacteria; phylum Acidobacteriota; class Blastocatellia; order Pyrinomonadales; family Pyrinomonadaceae; genus Aridibacter; species Aridibacter famidurans. The sequence goes on along the minus strand of JAGFIQ010000050.1, from coordinate 49,032 downwards.
GCCTGCGAGCAGGGTTCCGGTTCACGCGACCGCGTATCCGAATACCCGCCTGCTCCTGAAGCGATCCGCAACGCGAGCGTCGAACTGATAGACGGCTCGACGTACAGGCTCGCCGATCAGCAGGGCAAGGTCGTGCTGATCAATCTTTGGGCGACCTGGTGCGGCCCTTGCCGCAACGAGATGCCGGAGCTGGTTAAGCTCCAGAACAAATACGGGCCGCAGGGATTTGAGGTCGTAGGGCTGGACGTCGATCCGGAGCCGCTGGAGATGATCAAGCCGTTCGCGGAGAAGATGGGCATCAACTACAAGCTCGGCTGGGCGAATGAAGACCTTGTGACCGAGTTCTTCAACATCACCGAGCGGAACGGTATCCCCCAGACCTTTCTGATCAACCGCAACGGCGAACTGACGGGAGTCTTCTTCGGCGGCGGACACGAGACGATCGAGAAAATGAAGGAGACCGTGGCGAAGGTCGTCGAAGGAACCGATTGACGTGTTCGAAGAGAGTTCCAGGTTCCAGGTTCAAGGTTAAAAGGCCGTGTCCGATGCCCGATCATCAGGGAGGTCTACCGCGGACACTGAGCCCCGTTTAGAGCAGCGCTTTGCGCTGCATTGAGCGTGTCCGAAGCCCAAGCGTCAGCGCGGGCTACCGCAGACAGTTCCAGGTTCAAAGGGAACGATACCGGACAGGATCACGCAATCGCTTCGCGATGCGCTGACGTTGCGACGATTCCCGTGGGTTCCGCTTCGCTCCACCCACGGCTAAAAGCAGGTCGTCGCTTTGCGACTCTTCAATGGTCAATGGTCATTGGCCAATGACGTAACGGTCGCGTTTCCGCCAAGATCGTTCCGCCGCTGAACTCCGAGATCTCTACGGGAGTTCCGGCACCCCCGGTTCGACCATTATCGTCTTGAAGTCGGCGAGGCTTACAAGTCCGGGCCTCGCCCCTTTTGGTTTGTGAACGAATTTCCTAAGAGTGTACCTGACCGCGGCCTTCGATTCGTTCTTCGCCTTGCTGTAGAACGCGGCGAGTCTCGCCGCGTCGACCAGAGTCGATACAGGGATCTCCTTTCTGCCCGGATTCCGGATCACCACGTGCGATCCCGCATAGTCGGCCGCGTTAAGCCAGGTGTCCAGTGAGTTCGCGATCCTGAATGTAATGTGGTCGTTGTCCTTCGATTTCTTTCCGACAAGTATTTCGAAACCGTCCTTTGAAACGAACTTGCGAGTCCCCGAAGGCTCGTCGCGCAGGACCTTACCGGGTTTCTTTTGGGCTGAAGGGGCCGGAACAGAATCTTCAGCCTCGAAAACCGCCTCGCTGTCGCCCGCGTCGAAGGCCGCCCGCAGTTCCACAAGTTCCGATTCGATCCTCTCGGTTTCTTTCGATACTTCCTTCAGCCTTTCGGCGATCGCGGTCTTCGCGTTACGCGCTTTCGCGTATCTCTTGAAATACTCTTCGGCGGCCTCCGAGACCGAATGCCTAGGGTCGGCTGGGATCGTGACGAGGGGGGCTTCTTCGTCAAAGTAGTCCGTCACCTCGAAGCCGTCGCCCGCCCGTCTCGCGGTTGCGACGTTCGCAAGCAATGTGTCCCCAAGCCGTTTCCACTGTTCCTCGTCCCCGTGGGTCTCCAGATCTTTCTCGAGCGCGTCCCTAAGTCTTTCTTGTTTCTTGAGATCTTTCTTCAGGCGCGACTCGGCGGAACGAAATGCAGAGCGCAGCTTTAACTCTTGTTCTGCCTTTCTGTAGTGCTCGTCCAGCGCCTCGGACAATGAACCGAAGTCTGAGTGGTCGAAGACCTCTCCTTCGGACACCCTCCCGGGAGGGCCTTCGGGCGGCTCGTAAACGTCGCCCGGTTCCGGTCCTTTTCCCCGTTTTAGCGGCTCTACTGTCCTTCCTTCGCCGTCGAGCAGAAAAAGGTTCGAGGACCTGCCCGTCAGCTGCATCACGAAACGGTATTCCGTCTCGCCTTCCAGCTCCGAGAATGCCGCGAGCTGCATCGTGACAATGCGGTCGTTCGGATCCTTCTCAAACGATGTGATCTCCGCGTTGGCAAGGTGTTTCCGAAGGACTGCGGCAAACGGGCTGTCCCGTTTTGAGGCCTTCTCCAGGTCTTTTAGCTTCCGCTTGATCAGATAGAGCCTGGGCGATTGCGGCTCGGCGCTTACGAACAGGTATTCGCCTCCCAGCCGCAGGTCGATCGCGAAACGGGAGTTCCCGAGCGTGAACACGCGCCCGAACTTCTGTCCGGTCACGCGCGGCGCGATCTCATCGACTGCTGCCTGGAGGGTCTGTTCGTTCATGGAAAGAAAATGCCGATCGACGCTCGACCGGCATCTCGGACAGACCATTATAGAGGAAGAGAGATCAGAGTTCCCGGACGACCAGGGTTCCGGAGAGAAGATCGTGCGCAGCGCGGCGGTCTCGGTCGAACAGGGCGGTTGCGAATCCAACGCCGAGGCAAGCGACTGAGACCAGATAGACCGCGGCGCTGACCGCAGACTGATGGAAGCTCGGGTAGTTCTCGCCTCCTATGTCGATCATCTCGAGCGAGAAGATGTGCATCCCGAACGATTTGCCGGCGAAGCCGACGCTTGCCGTCAGATAGACAAACATCACGATGGCGCAGGTAGCGGTGAAGGCGGCGAGCCCGGTCAGTGTGAACCAGCTGCCGCCGGCAATGACGAACGGAAGCAGAAGAACGAAGCTTAAAAAAGAGCCGATCAGGAAATCGAAGATCCCGGCATTGAACCTAAGGCTCAGCGACGCGTAATCGTCGTATTCCTCGATCGCCCCTTCTTCAGTGACAACTTCCTCGACAGCCTCTTCAACCACTTCGGACTTCGTCTCGGGTTGCTCAGCAGCAGGCGCCGGAGCTTCGGGTTCGGAAGGCCTGACCGCCGGAACGTCTGCCTTGAACTCGGGCGCGGATCTTTCAACTTCGGGCTCCTTTTCGGCGACCGCCGGTGCGGCGGCAAGACTGGAAGTGAGCTTCGCAGGCGGGAACTGCGGGTCGAGCTCGCTCGTGTCGTAGAGATCTTTTATCGGGATCGATCTCTTTTGCTTAACAAGCTGGGGTTTCGGCGCCTCGGCCTCGGCTTCGGTTTCTTTCTTCTTGAGGGGAAGATCATCCGTCCGGGCAGCGATGGTGAACGGGAATTCCTTCTTCGGCGCTTCGGCGGTCCTTTTCGGAGCCTTCGGAGTTTCGGCGACCAGGTACCGGCTGCGCGAACTCTCTATCCTCTTGAGGGCGTTGCTCAGGTAGCGGTTCTCGATTGCCGGCGGGGCATCAGCGGCATCGTGTTGGTTCGGATCCCCGGAATGGGACGCGTCCGCGGGTGTAGGGGACGACCCTTCAGCGTTTCCGGAGTTCTTCATCCTCTTCTGAACGGCATTCTGCAGCTGAAGCCGCCATTCCGGGAGCTGTGCATTCTGGTTCCTGAACTCGACAAGGGTCGGGCTCGTCATTTTTGATCCGATCTGTTCCGTCGCGGTCGATTTCCTTTCGGGTCTTTCGCTAAGGGGTTTGGCGGCAGGCTTCAACTTGAAGTGATTTGCTTTCTGCATTAACGAGTTTCCTCTTTCGTTGATCGGTATTAGAAGGCTTTAGAAGCAGGGGCCGGGCCGCGGTCTGCGGCAATATAGAGGCTTTCGGATGCTCGTCGAAACAACGGCATGCCTTTCCGGTTGACCCGCCGGTCCCGAGCAAGGCCGGCGAAAAGTTGTACTAATGATCTGTGAACGGACTGTGAGATCCGCTGAAATGACAAAGACTGAGGGAATACTATCAGAACCTACTTTAAGCCGTCAATACTAAACTGATGTGCGGGAACAGATTAAACGCTATAGGACTGAGTGCTTCCAGAGCGTCTCACAACCTTGTCCCCGCCGATGCCTCCCGGCCAAAAAAGAAAAGCCGGCGAGATGCCCGCCGGCCCCTGTTTCATTTTGACACTCTCTAACGGTCGTCGGTCACTCTGACGAGATTCGACCGGTCCTCCGATCCCTCGTTCTTCTTATCGTGGCCGTGCCCGCCGCCGTTCGAGGTCTTGTGAATGTCGCGGTCCGCGCGGCCGCCCCGTCCGGGATCGGTCGCGTGAATCCCACTGCGTCTTGCCCTGGAGCTCTGATCCTCTCTGTCCTCGTCCGGCGGGACGAAAGCGGGCATCTCGTAATCCTGTTCCTGCGAGGAGTCCTTGCTGACCATGTCGGCTATCTCCCCGAGGTCGATGAAGAAGTCCGCAACGTCGATCAGGTGAGGGGCGGTGTTGGAGCGAAAGCCCGCTACCTCGACTCGACAGCCCTTGTAAGCGACGGCGTTGACCGCGTATACAAAGTCCTCGTCGCCCGAAACGAGTACCGCGGTGTCGTAGCTGCCTGCGAGGCTCAGCATATCGACCGCGATCTCGACATCGAGATTCGCTTTGCGGGTACCGTCAAAGAAGGTCTTCAGCTCCTTTTGCACGACTCGGAAGCCGTTTCTTCGCATCCACAGCAGGAAGCCCTGCTGGCGCTCGGCGCCGGCGTCCACGCCTGTGTAGAAGAACGCCCTCAAGAGACGTCCGTCGCCGAGGAGGACCCTCAGAAGCTTGTTATAGTCTATGTCGAGATTGTGAAAACGGGCGGCGTGGAACAGGTTGTTTCCGTCGATGAAAACGGCTACTCTGCCTCTGTGCCCGAATTGCCAGGTGGAGTTGGTATTCGAGTCAAACTGCATTTCAAAGATTCCTTACTTTAATCAATCTTAATTAAAGCCGGACCGAGTTTGACTGCTGACAGAAAGAGATACGAGTTTGCTAACTTGTCTTTAATAAGTCTTGCCCAAGGGGGCGAAAAACATCTCTGGAATCGATTGCAAAAAAATTCTGTCAATTGAAAGTGTCAAGTATCAGTCGGCTCCTCGCATCCTTAAGTGTGACCTTTTGGCACCTTGAGGTCAAGCTAATTATTTGTTCGCCCGCGGTTTGTGAGCTTTCCCAAGGCCGCCCGGGGGTGATCGAACAACGAGATTATGGATCCCGATTCTGACCGAATACCGCTCGGCCCCGAAGCGATGGTTACCTGCCCCAAATGCGGCCGGAGTTCCGCCTCCGACAGGCTCAACTGTCTTTACTGCGGTGCCGCGCTCGAGCTGACGGAAGAACAGAAAATGTCCGCCAGGCCGGTGCTGCGGAAGATCGAACTTTGGGAACCGGGATGGAACGTCATCGCGACATCCGCCGGACCGGGCGCCGGGTCCGCTCTCGAGGACCTTCTCAGGATCGGCAAAGAAGATGCGGAAGACCTCATCGGCGCCGGATTCCCGGTCCCTGTGGCAAGGCTCTCGACGGAAGAAGAGGCGTTGTTCGTCGTCAAACGGCTTGGCCTGGTCGGGATCGAGTCCGCTGCCGTCGCGGACGACGCGCTTGACCCGGGACATGCTCCGAGGCGTCTGCGGGGCGTGGAATTTCTGGGATCGTCTGTGCGCCCTCTTGCATTCAACGATCCGGGGCCGGACGATACCGAGTTCTCTCCCGAGGTGATCGTCGAAGGTTTTCTTAACCGCAAGCGCCTGGAATCGACTCAAAAGAGGTCACGCAGGAACGAGACAATACTGGATTCTTCGGAGACGGGTGAGGACGAAACGGTGATCGACATTTACGGCTCTCGGGACGGAAGGGGATTCCGGATAAGGCCGGACGGATTCGACTTCTCCTGTCTCGGGACGCGTAAGGCGTTTACGGCTGCCGAGAACATGAAGCTGCTTGTCGACGAGCTTCGTTCGCGTTTTCCGGATGCCGTATGGTCCGGTTCGTACCGGCGTTCGAGGCGTGCGCTCGGGATCGTCTGGCCCCAAACTGAGAGGACCTCGTCAGAAGGCGTCGAGCGGAGGAGCTTTCGCGGATACGCCAAGAAGAAGGTCGCGATCACCGACAACGAAGACCAGTTCACGAGGTTCTCGCGAATGATCAATATCCTTCGCCGAAGTTAACAGCCCACAATGGCAAGAGACAGGAAAACCGGCCAGGAAGAAATGGCGTCCGGCACGCTTTACGGCGTGATGCCCGTTCTTGAAGCGCTTCGCTCGGAATCCGGAAGGGTCGAGAAGGTGCTGATCGCGGAAGGCAAGCCGCACCAGAGGATCCGCGAGATCAGAGCGCTTGCACGAGAGCAGGGGGTGCCTTGCCGCAACGTGCCGAGGAGCGTGATCGAGCGCGCCGTGGGCCGCGAAGCGAATCACCAGGGTGTTCTCGCGTATGCCGCTTCCGCGGGTTACGCGGATGCCGACGATCTGATCGGGAAGCTCGCCGGAAAGACCGCGTCGCTTTGTCTTGTGCTCGACGGGATCGAGGATCCGCATAACCTGGGGGCGATCATACGGTCCGCAGAATGCGCGGGCGTAGATGCCGTCTTTGTTCCCGAGCGACGCGCGGCGGGTCTCACTGACACGGTCGCGAAAGCATCGGCCGGCGCCGTCGGATTTGTGAACGTTGCGAGGGTCACGAACGTAAACAGGCTGATAGACGAACTTAAAGAGGCGGGATTCTGGATCGCGGGGGCGGCCGGCGAAGCGTCGTTGATCCACTCGGATCACGACTGGAAAGGGAAGTGGGCGATCGTGCTAGGAAGCGAGGGATCGGGCATCCACAAACTGACCCGCGAGAAGTGCGATGTTTTGGTAAAAATCCCCTTGTATGGAAGAATAGACTCGCTGAACGTATCGGTCGCTGCGGGTGTTTTGCTTTTCGAGGCAATGCGCCAGAGAGAAGCGTCGGGCTAGAATTTTGAAGAGGATAAATAGATGTTTTGTCCAAAGTGCGGAACCGAGAACCCGGAAGAAGGGAAATTCTGCAGAAAATGCGGAACGGATCTGGCCGTAGTTTCCAGGGCGATCGGCAGCGAGACCCACACAGGCCTCGACCTTATGGGCGTTGGTTACGGCGACGAGATCAACGCGGGGGTCGATGATTCCTCGTCGGGCTCGTGGAGCGGCTCGTGCGCGCCCGAGAATTCGAACAAACCCGACGACCTTTTCGCAGCAGGAATAAAAAACGCGGTCCTGGGCGTTGGTTTTCTGATCATTTCCGCCGTGCTTTACTTTACGGGGGTCGCCGGAGGCCATACCTGGTGGTGGGCGATGCTGTTTCCGGGATTCGCACTGCTGGCAGGCGGCGTCGGCAGTATCTCCAAGGCAAAGCGTCTGGAGCGAAAACTGTTTGCCGGAGGCCGGGTTCGCACGAATTCGGTGGCTTCGAAGCCCGCTCAGAGGGAACTTGGCGAAGCCAAAACGGAATTTGTTCCGGCGGGACAATCCGGAAAGTACGACACTGGTGACCTCGTGCCTCCGAGCGTGGTCGAAGGCACGACCAAGCACCTGAAGATGGACAGCGAGGGCGAAACGATGACGCTTCCCGATCTCGACCGAAGAGACTGAAGTCGGCCGCTGCAACTGTTCAGCCGTATCGACGAATCAAGAGTTTGTAGTTTCAGAAAAATTCACTGCCGCCTCATTTCGAGGCGGTTTTTCAGTTAGCGGCACCGTTCTCGGTGCCGGAAGGAGGAAGAGTCTATGCGGTCATCCCTGCGCATGTTCATTATTTTGCTCGTTCTGGCGGCGTCCGCGGCACCGATTCGGGCACAGCCGGGTCCGGAGAAGGCGATCGACGACTTCATCTCGACTTACGCAAAGGAAGGCCATTTTTCAGGGGTGGTGGTCGCGGCGAAAGACGGCAATGTGATCTTCGAGAAAGCGTACGGTCTCGCCAGTGCCGAGCACACGGTTCCTAACGCTTTGAACACGAAGTTCCTGATCGCGTCGATCACAAAACCTATGACCGCCGTGGTGCTTATCCGGGCGATCGAGGCCGGAAAGATCAGGCTCGACGACAAGCTCTCGAAGTACGTGCCTGATTTTCCGAGGGGTGACGAGATCACGATCGAGATGCTTTCGAGGCACACGTCGGGAATCCCGCACAGGGTCACCTCGCCTTCGGAAGAGACCGAGCCTTCCTCGCCGGCGATAATGGTGGAGAGGGCGAAAAAGGCGAAACTGGAGTTCGATCCGGGAACGGGTAATCTCTACAGCTCGACAGGGTACGCCGTTCTTGCGAGAGTCCTGGAGATCGCGCTTGGAAAGCGTTTCCCGGAGTTACTCGAGGAGCACGTGTTCAGCCCCGCCGGATTGAAGGACTCGATGGACTTCCAAACTGGCGCGGTCATCGAGCGGCGGGCCGAGGACTACCTCCTCGAAGGCGAGCACTGGACGACGACTCCCTTGATGGACTACAGCTTTCTCGCCGGAGCGGGCTCGGTGATGGCGACCGCCCGGGACGTATACACGTTCGGGAAGACGATGACGGACGGCAAGTTCGGCGAGATCGTATCGGCTAACTTCGTTCGCAATGGCGTGTTCGCCAGCAACGGCAGCACCAGCGGCTGGAGGGCGAACGTGAGGATCGACACGAACCGGGGCTTCGGCTACGCGCTTTTGTCGAACCTGGGATCCGGCGCAAACGACGTGATCATTCGGGCCCTGCCCGATCTGATCACTGGAAAGCAGGTTGAACGTACGCCGGTCCCAAAGCCGGCGGTCGACAGGAAGGTCAAGAACGACCTCTCCGATTACACAGGCAGATACAAGCTCGGAAACAGCGGGTTCGAGATTCTGGCGAAGAACGATGTTCTGTACGCCGGCGCCTACAAACTTCTACCGCTCGGTAAGGACAGGTTCTACAGCTTCTGGAGCTATGCGGAGATCAGTTTCGAACGCGGCGAGGACGGAAAGGTTAAGGGCCTAAAATGGAGCGGCTCCGGAGGCGACTCGGAATGGGTTCGCCAGTGATCAGCGGAACTTCGAGAGCATTCCGCCCGAGATCCAGTCCATTATCTTGAAGTAACGCGTCGGGAACGCCCTCTGAATGGCGCTGATCTTCAACGCGTCGCTGCCGATCAGGATCCGCGGATTTTTTTCCTTGATCCCTTTCACGATGACGTCGGCCGCGACCTCGGGAGGCGTTCGTGCGACCTTGTCGAAGATCACGGGAGCGATCCTCTTGTCCTCGTCCGGAGCGTCGGCTCCCTGTCGCGCCTTCCGAACGATGTCCGTCCTGATCCCTCCGGGGTGGACGCACGAGACGTGTATGTCCGTGCCTTCAAGTTCGTGCCGCAGGCTCTCCGTGAATCCGCGGACCGCGAACTTGCTTGCGCAGTAGGTCGCTTGTCCGGGAGGCGCCATCAGGCCGAATACGCTTGAAATATTGACGATATGGCCGTACTCCTGCCGCTGAAAGACAGGCAGAAAGACCTTCGTTCCATAGACTGTACCCCAGAAGTTGATCCCGATCAGCCATTCCATATCCTCGAACGAGACTTCGTGCGTCCTTCCGACCATCGCCACGCCCGCGTTGTTGACCAGGTGAGAGGCGGTTCCGAAGCTCGCTTTGACGGCTGAAGCAAGGGATTCGACCGAACCGAGATCGGAAACGTCCGTTTCGACCGAGAGGCAGTCTGTTCCCAACTGTTTTACAAGTTCCTCCGTGTCTTCAAGGCCTTTCAGATCAACATCCGCAACCACGACTGCCCGCACCCGCTCTTCGGCGAAGCGTACGGCGAGCGCCCTTCCTATTCCGGAAGCGGCGCCCGTGATGACTGCCACGCTGTCGCTGCTTATCGACATCGCCTTAACTCAAGTTCACTTGCGGACAAGCGCGCGAGCCGCTCCCGAATTGCCGACAGCGTCGAAAACTCTAAGGGCTATCGCGAACTCGCCGCTGCCGACGATCTCCGTCTGAACCGTGAACGTTTCAGAACGGCTATCGGGAATTCCGTCGTCGGCGTAGACCGCCTTCCAGGGACCGCCGTTTACGCTGAACTCGGCTCGCGATATGTAACTCGAGCTTTCGGATGCGGCGAAACGGACCGTGACAGTGTTTCCGTTCACGTTTGGTGTGCCCGATACCGAAACCGTCGGAGCCGTGTTGTCGATGTTGAAGGGAAGGCTCGTTATCTCTCCGGTCAGCGCCCGTGCGGACGGGTTCGAAGGCAGATCGCTCGCGACGACTCGGAATATGTAACGGCCGTCTGCAAACGCGAGGCCGTCGACGGTGTAGAAATTCTCGGTGAGGTTGCGCTCAAGCAACTTGAAGTCTTCGTCGCGGACCTCCTTGAAATAAACCGAATAGACAAGATCGTCGTCGTTACGGTCCTCCGCAGTCCAGGTAATCGACTGCGCTCCGCGCTGATAGAGTTTTCTGGGAGCCTGCGGCGGGACGATGATGCCGAAATCGGCAGGGTCCATTCCCGAGGTTTCGATGTTCGGATCGATCGGGACCTTCGGATTGGGAGCCAGCCCCACGTTGGGAGGAAGGACCTCGATCGAGAGCACCTCGGGCGCGATGTTCGAAGGAAGGTACGAGACGTGTACCTCGGAAAGGCTCGCATCGCCGGACCCCGAAGGGAAGACCGCGCGCCACTGAAGATAGGCGGCTCCGGGACTCGTGACCGGTTCGCCTGCCGCGCTTGCGTAGGCCCTGCTCCAGTCGCTCCAGGTTTCGTCGGGCGATTCGGTGTTTCCGCTTCGAGTCTGGATCTGCACGCCGCCGGTCCCGCGCCACCAGATCCTTCCCCACGAGGCGTTTCCGGAAGCATTCAGAACGGGAGATTCATAGCGCGATTCGGCGTTCGTTTCGCCGCCGATCCTGAATAGCTTGCCCTGGCTGCTCGTCGCAGCGAACAGCCTGTCGCCGAAGACGTGGATCGCCGAGACCTGGCCTTCGCCGGTCTGAAGTGCGAGCGATTCGTTGCCTTCGTTGCGCACACTGTAGATCCGCCCCTTGTCGGATGTGCCGATCATCACTCCCCTGCCGGTCTGGTGGGCGTACAGCGCGAACGCGCTCACCGAATCTGATCGCCAGATGATATCGGCCTGTCCTGAAGGAAGCAGCCTGTAGACCGCTGACTTCGCGCCGGCCAGATCGTACTTGCTTTTCTGCGGAGCGGGAGGTGCGGGCGCGGCGTTCTTAGGCTTCGCAGCGGTGACGCTCTTCGTTGCGGTCTTCTCGGGATCAGGCGAACTGCTCGAAGTGGATACCGAATCCCCGAGCGCGAGCGCGTAAAGCGATCCGTCAATGCCGGTCACCAACTCGTGGATCTCCCTGAGAGGCGAGTCCAGAAGCGCGAAAGCCTTTCTGTCCGGGCCGAAACGAAGAACGAAGCCGCCGGGATCTGTGCCGGCATAGATGTTTCCGTTCGCATCGGCAGTCAGCGAGATGATGTGCGTCTCGCTCGAATCGAACATAAGCGCGCTTTGAGCGGCGGCACCAGCCGAGGTCACGCGGAAGATCCTTCCGTTCTCGCCCGATCCCACGATCAAAGCTCCGTCGGATGCGACCGCGAGCGACCATATGTATTTTTCGCCCGGATCGAAATAAACGGTCGGCGCGCCACCGGATGGAATGCGGTAGACCTTTCCGTCGGGAGATGTTCCTGCGTAAACGGCTCCGTCGCGCCCTACGGCGAGAGCTGATACGTTCAGTTCGTCGAAGTCCGCGATTTGCGACGAGGAACCGGACTGGGTGACGCGGAAGACCCTTCCGTCCGAACCCGTGCCCAGATAAACATTCCCGGAAGCGTCGATCGCCGTGGACCATATGTACGGTTGGCCTGTGTCGGCAAGCTCTTCAAACCCGGGCGATCGGCTTAACGTGCCTTCGTTCGAGATCGATACGTTGTACGCTTCGCCCTTTAGGACGTCCTCTTTCGAGTTGGTCGTCCAAATCGAAGGTTCGGAAGCTAATACTGTGTTGGCAAAAAGCGAAAGTGCTGCGAGAAAAAGACAGAATTTCTTCATTGGTAGAATGACCGGCGAGCGGCAAGTGCATTATGCGGAACCATTTGAAAATACACGAAAACGCGGCAAAGCTCTAGGTACGAGCGATGCCGCGTCTGGAGTCAGATCCGAAGGGCTAGGCCACTTTCGATCTGCGCGCCTTCTCGCGTCTCGAATGCCCGGGTTCCGCCGTGATGAACTGAAGCGCGTCCTTCAGGTCTTCCGCGTCGCCCGTGATCAGACGGGCGGTCCGTTCGCGTGTGAAGTACGCCCAGATCCACTCCGAAAGCACGAAAAGGCGGTTTCGGAAGCCGATGAGCATAACAATGTGAAGGACAAGCCACGCCATCCAGGCGAGGAAGCCCGACATCTTGAACCAGCCTCTTTCAACGATCGCCTTGTTCCTCCCGATCGTCGCCATCGAGCCTTTATCCTTGTACTTGAACGGTGTGCGAGCCTCGCCTCTGATATCGCCGAGTATGTTTTTCGCGGCCGACCACGCCATCTGCATCGCCGCCGGCGCGACGCCCGGGACAAGCGAACCGTCCTCGTTCTCGACCCGTGCCATGTCTCCGATGACGAAGACGTTCGGTCTTGCTTTCACAGAAAGATCATCCTCGACAAGAACCCTGCCCGCTCGGTCGGTCTCTGCGCCGAGCATAGCCCCGAGCGGGGAAGCCGCGACTCCGGAAGCCCATACGACGACGCTCGAATCGATCCATTCGTCGCCGACCTTCACTTCGCCGGGGCGAATGTCGGTCACAAACTCCCCGAGCCTGACCTCGACGCCGAGATCTTCGAGGTCTCTCTTTGCGCGATCCGAGAGCTTTTCCGAATAGCTGTTCAGTATGCGGTCGGCGCCTTCGAGGAGCATCACCTTCGCGGTTCTCGTGTCGATCGCCTTGAAATCTTTGGCAAGCGCCTGGCGGGCGATGCCCGCGATCGCCCCCGCGAGCTCGACGCCGGTCGCGCCGCCTCCGATGACTACAAAGTTGAGGGGCTCGTGTGTGCCCTTGCGCATCGCGTCCCTTTCGGCAAGTTCGAATGCGAGAAGGACGCGTCTGCGGATCTCAAGTGCGTCCTCGATGGTCTTGAGCCCGGGCGCGTCGTCCTCCCATTCGTCGTGTCCGAAATACGCGTGTCTTGCGCCGGCGGCGACGATCAGGTAATCGAAGTCGATCGACAGGTCGTCCTTCAAAAGGACGGTTCCTTTGTCGAGATCGAATCCCGTGGCCTCACCGAGGAGAACTTCTACGTTGGAGGCGCGGCGCAGTATCCTGCGGATCGGGGACGCGATCTGTCCCGGTGAAAGCACCGCCGTGGCGACCTGATACAGAAGCGGCTGGAACGTATGGTGGTTCTTCTTGTCGACGAGCGTGACATCAATGGGCTCGTTCGTAAGGGCCTTCGCGGCCTCGAGCCCGCCGAATCCGCCTCCGATTATCACAACCTTCGGTTGGTTGGTACCTTCCTTTTTCATTTGTTGTTCCCTCCACAATATACAACGAACCATTCTGTGAAGTGTTTCACAAGCGGTCATTATGTTCAGACGGAGGAAGATTGCCGGTTAGGACAGGGGTTGGGAGTCTGTCGAGTCTGTCGGGTCTGTCGATTCTTGAGTCGCGAAGCGACGGCCTGCGTTTAGCCGTGGGCAAGCCCGCAGGGCACAGCTCACGGAAGAGGTCCAACAAGTATCAGGAGTCGCGTAGCGACGACACATTTGCAACCGTCTAGTCTGTCGGATCTGAGATCGATCCTGAACGAATACGCGGAGGTGATCGTTCGGGAGCCCGCCCCGAAGGGGCGTCGGAAGGTAGCCCGGGGCAAGCCGAAGGCGCAGCCCCGGGTTTGCGGTCAATAATATCCAAAAGCCCCGGAGGGGCGTCAACTCATCTTGGCTTTCGGGTCCGGACAGTCTTGTCTGTCTATCGGGTCTGTCGATTCCGGAGTCGCGAAGCGACGACCTGCATTTAGCCGTGGGCAAGCCCGCAGGGCGCAGCCCACGGTAAGGTATCCCCCAAGATCACCTTTCACCGCGCAACGGCGACATCTCTCGAATCAACTCGCGGCAATCATTTCTACGACATCGCCCTCGAAATAGATATCCGCATTGTCAGAATTACAGAGCCCGCCGTACTCAAGGCCAAAATGATGTACCTGTCGGTTCTTGGATTGTTTGAGTCTGGAAGGGAATCCGATCTTCAGAAGCAACTCATATCTCGTAGTTCGACCTTGCTTAACACTCTCGCAATCTCCATATAGGCTTTGGGTGTGGTACGGAGAGAAAAGGTCAAAGAAAATCTTCGTCGCGGGAACAGAATCTGTGCCTCTGAGCTTGAGAGCCCATTCTTTCGGCTCACTGCCCGACTCAACCTGTATTGTCAATCGGTTCCCCTTTTGCCGTATTGACCGGATCGAATATGCCGTATCGGGCCAGGAATTGTAGAACCGGCAAACCTCTCCTCTCAGGAGGATTCCATGTTCGGAGATCTCAAACTCACAATCTGTCCAATGCGGTAACCAGACTCTCGAGAACATCTTTGTGCCAGACATCGACTCAATTTTTCGCCGCGACAGAGAGATGAAGGATTCAAGCTCCCTGCGAAGTCTTGCGCCTTCGGAAGTACCGCAGTCTTTAACTGTTCTGCCAAGGCTGATTACAATCTCCGCGGTCCCGTCTTCTGACGTCGCAAGAGACTGCTCAAGCTGGAACGGAAATTCGAATCTATATCCATTGCTCTGAATGAATTTGATCTCAGGGTTGGATTCAATCTCCGATCTATCTTCTTCTGTAACGCATTGTGTCCGGCTCCAAAACCTAAGTCCGTCTAGATTTGCGGGGCTAAGATCAGAGTAGTCAAGACCGCCAGACCCATCCGCATAGGTTTCCGCGTGCACGATCAAAAGGTGCTCCCCGCGTACAAATGCGGCAAGCGAAACGTAAAACTCTTTCTCGCTATAAATAGGCTGGTGATGAAACTCTCCGAGCAATTTGAAAGACTTGTCGACCGACATCTCATAACCTGCAGCGTGAGTGGTGACGACCTTATGTCCGTCGACCTTCAAATAGTCGAAATCCTGTCCCGGCTCCATCTGCGCAAAAGTCGAGACACCGAAAATGAGTACTACAACAATTTTGGCAATGGACCTAAGCTGCATTATCAATTCCCCACGTACCTCGAGTAGATCGCCCGTGCCTCGGAGAAGTCATCGGTCCCCTGTATTATCGCCCTTGCGTCGCGGAAGAGCGTGACCGTCCGGCCGTCGAGCGAGAACCGCAGAAGATATTCGTTCCGCTCGGTCTTCAGGCTTTTCGCCAGCGACTCCTCCAGTTTTTCGAGATCGATCTCGTTTCCGGCCGCGGGCATTATCTGCACCGCGTTCCTCCCGCACAGCGATGTAAGCGTTTCCTGATTCTCCACCGAAAGGAACTCGAACTCTTGCCTGCCGCAGCAGACGCAGTCGGCATCGGGCGACTTCATCTTTATCTTTCGCCAGTCGCTGCGCCATATGTCGATCTGAAGAAGCGAACCGTGAAGCTGATCAGTCTGCTTTGTCAGGACCTTGATCGCTTCCGTGACCTGCACCGAAGAGACGCTCGCGATTATCGGCTGGATGACGCCCGCAGTGTCGCAGGTCGGCGCCGATCCCGCGGGCGGCATCTCGCCGAATATGCACCGTAGGCAAGGCGTCTCGCCCGGCCTGATCGTCATCGTGGTCCCGTACGAGGAGACGGCAGCGCCGTAGATCCAGGGCTTGCCGGATTTCACGCAGGCGTCGTTGATCAGGTACCGGACCTGGAAATTGTCCGAGCCGTCGATGACTAGATCGACGTCCGATACAAGTGCTTCCGCGTTTGAAAAATTTAAGTCGGCGACGATCGCTTGGACCTCGATCTCCGAATTGACCTCGACGAGCCGGTTCTTCGCGGCGACCGCTTTCGGAAGCCTCTCTTTAGCGTCCGATTCGGTGAAAAGCGTCTGTCGTTGGAGGTTGGAATATTCGACGTAATCTCGGTCGACGATCTTGAGGAAACCGGTTCCGGCCCGCGAGAGCATCTCGGCGTGCGAAGCCCCGAGGGCGCCGCAGCCGAGTATCAGCACGCGGGCGTTTCCAAGGGCTTCCTGGCCCTCGTGCCCTATGCCTTCGAAGAGGATCTGCCGGCTGTATCTGTCCTGGTTCATTCGGAAGCAAAGATTACCACACGGACGGCGGTCGTTGCTTCCCGCGCCGGTCAGTCGAGGAGGAACTCTATGAACTCGCGTATCACACTGATCGATCCGGAACCTTTGTATTCGGCGGTGGCGGGAGTCCGAAGCCTGTCGATCGAAGCTTTGAACTGTTCCTGTTTCAGACGGTTCCGGTCTTCCGAGATCTGCCGCTTCTCCTTTTCACGGGCCAGGTCCAGGCCGCCCTTCTGAATGAACCGGACGATGTTTGGCAGTTCCTGCGCGTCGAACCAGACGCCGTGCGGCTTGCAAGAATCGATCACGATCCCGGAAATGCGCGCAAAATTACTGCGGTTCATAAGCACGCCGCAGGCGGGACAGGGCACGTATCGGATCTCGGACGGGAGTTCTCCGGACGAGATGTCCCCGAGCCTCTTGATCACGGCGGCCTGCCCTTCTTTTTCGGAACAGATCGATTCAAACGTGTCCACATCGCACCAAACGCCCGCGCACCGCTCGCATTCGAGAAGCCTGACGCTGTCGACCTCGATCATCGTGAGCTTCGAACGGCATCTCGGGCAGTCTCCCGGAGGTCTCTGATCAACGCCGGATGGTGAAACGGCGCGGCTTCCGCAAAGCGGGCAGAAGTTCGAGCCTTCGAAGATCGTTTCGAAGCAGTTGCCGCACGACATCGTCTTGAGGCGGCTCCGGCAGTGGCCGCAATTGACGGCATTGTCGACAACGGACGCACCGCAGTTCGGGCAGTTAAGGGCATTTACTTTCATTGTTCTTCGGAAGCGGGAATGTCGGATCAGAGGTAACGCATCCGCGATTCGGCGGCGCGCCGCATTGCGATTATCGGAGCTTCATCGCCTGTCCAGGTCCGGAACTGCAGCGCAGCTTGTTCTATCAGCATTTCGAGGCCGCCGATGGTGGGGATTCCGGCCTCAGAGGCGTCCCGCAGAAAGCGGGTACGCATTGGATTATAGACCATATCGAAAGCGAGTTGAAGGTTTTCAAGCGCTTCGCCCGGTACGGGTGATTCGCCTTCCAACCCGCCGGATGAGCCGATCGGGCTTGCGTTCACGATCACATCGAGACCCTGAAACGAAGCCGGATCGCGTTCGAGCAGCCTGATCTCGGCTCCGAAGCGGTCTGAAATCCCTTTCGCTTCCGAAGGATACCTCGAGAAGATCACTGTTCGCGCACCGGCATTCGAAAGCGCATAGACGGCGGCCCTCGCGGCGCCTCCGGACCCGATGATCCCTATCGAGGCGCCTTTCGGATCTCCCAGTTTTGCTTTAAGCGAAGCTAGAAATCCTTCGGCGTCGGTATTCGAGCCGATGGTAGTTTCGTCGTCGATCGTGACCGTGTTAACCGCACCGATCGCTTCCGCGGCCGTTTCGAGCCGGTCAACAAGCCTCGCCATTGAAGTCTTGTGCGGGTGCGTGACGCTGAAACCTCTCAAATTCCATTTGATCGAGCGAGTTGCGGGAGAGACCATCTCGCGAAAGAATTCTCCCGCATCCCGCACAGCAAGAGGCACGTAAACGGAGTCGATCGAACGTTCCCGAAACGCCGCGTTGTGGATCGCGGGCGAGAGCGAGTGCGAGACGGGAAGTCCGACGATCCCGTATACGGCAGTCTCTCTCGTGATCTCACCGGCGCGGTAGGTTTCCGTGAGTTCTTCAAAACTCAACTGGCCGGGTGCGGATCCCGAGCGTTCGTCGATCGATGCGTATGTGACAAATGAACCGTATGCAGGCCCGAGGATCCGCGTCCAGATGCCGTATTCGCTCATTGCGACCGCGATCGTTTCGCCCGTATGATCGAGGAGATTCCAGAGCGGGATGGCGCCGGCGATGTCGACCGGCGTGCAGGCGATCTTGACCAGATTTCTCGAAGGATCAGAACCCGAATTTTTTAGCACGGATGCATTTTCGGCGAGTTCGGCCGCGGATGGCGCGTGATCGAAGAAATGGCGCGAACGAATGATCTTTTCGTATTCGGTAGGCGGTTCCGGAAGCTCCTCGGGTCCGGCGTCTACCCAGTCAATGACCCGTCTGAGCCTGGGATCTGACCAGAAGGACGCGACCTCGTCCGGCGATACATTTCTTATGCCGCCCTGGCCGTTGGCGGAACTTCTGAGCGTCCCGATCAGGACACCTTCGTAGCTCCCGCGTATCTCCGAAAGTCCCTCGACCGCCTTCTCGAGCTCTTCTGACGAAAGGCTGTCGAACCTCAGCTCGACTGCGGAGGCTTTGGCGCAACCCTCGAACGCCTTGCGAAGGAATCCTTCCGCGCTGTCGTCAGTAACACTTATGCAAACGACTCCCGGCCTCATTCACTTGTCCTTCACGACGCCCCACAGAGCCACGAAGAGAAGCACGACGACTCCGGCCGCAGCGGCGACGACAATCGGCGTGTTGCCGCTCTGCTTGACCGCGATCGCCGTGATCCCCCACGCGATCGCCATCGCGTATGCGAACGCGTTGAGGCGAAATCTTACAAACACGCCGATTACAGAAGCCGCAAGTATCAACGCCGCCCCTGCGTACGATCCCCAGTTGGATCGCGGGTCGATACCCGCTGAAACCAGAAAGATCGTGATGTTGGCGATCGTGGCGACCGTGATCCAGCCGAAGTACAGGTTGAAGGGAGCCCGAACCATCAGTACGAGGGAATTAGTCGCGCTGGCGGATACGCGTATGCTGATCAATGCGAGGGTGGCCAGTATGGTCAGCATAAGCGCGACGCTCAAAGCCATAAGGTCGTAATGCCAGGCCGCAAGCCAGGCGCAGTTCGCGGCGCAATTGACGATAAACGGAATTCGTATGGACTTGAGCGGCTCCTTCGAGCGGTTCGAAGGAAGCGCCTGATAAACAACGAACAAAAGCAAACCGAGATAGATCAGGCTCCAGATCGAGAAAGCATACCCGGCGGGAGTGATCTGGGTCGGGTAGCGGTCGGAAACGGCGCCCGTGTCGGTGTCGTTCAGTATTCCCGTCGCGGCGAGATAATTGAAGATCAGCACGCTCACAAAAGCGGCGACCGAAGCTATCTGAAGCAATCTGTCTTTCATATGGGTTGTTCCGGCTGTTTCAGCTCGGCGAGACGTTGATCGAAAGGAATCAGTATATCTTTTCGGACCGCGGGCGCTAAACCCGGCTGGCCCCGATTTGGAAACCGGACCGCTGTTGAAGATATACTAGAGAAGCGGATCATTACGATATCGTATGGTCCGCCCGTATATCGTCAACGTCCCGCGATCTGGCGCCCCGGCGCACGGGGCGGTCGACGGAAAGAGCCCACTGGCATCGATATTGCATCCGTTTCACACTGTCTCAGCAGGATGCCCGGACGAAAGAAAGGGCGAAATCAGCAAAACGGTAATTTTAGAGATGAAAAAGGCAGTTCTTAAAGCTCTGATAACGGCGGCGTTTTCGGTAATTTTGTCGATAACGGCAATGGGTCAGAGCAATGACGACAAGCAAAAGCCTCCGCCGAAGGAAAAGAAGAACCCTCCTACGATCCCTGTGAGGCCCAAGAACGACAGGCCAAAGGACGATAAGAAGGACAAACCGAAAAAGCCTCCCGGCGAGTTCGCATTCACGATGTTTGCAGCAAAAGAAGAATAGGCCGGGGAGAGTAAGTAAAGAAAGAGGCGGTTCCACAAACGTGGAGCCGCCTTTCTTTGCGGGTTCGAAACCGGGAAACTACTTGAAGTTGTAGATGATGATGCCCCGCACGCTTACGGGAGTCGTGTTGACGATCGTCGGCGAGAACCTCGACGCCTTTGCCGCCTCCACCGAGACCCTTCTCAGAACTGCCGGGCCTTCGATCGCGGACGCCGAAACGACCCTTCCTTCAGTGTTGATTAGGACCTGAACCTTTACACTGCCCCTGATCCCCATCTGCTTCGCAATTGCGGGGTATTCCGGTTTGTCCAGGTGGATCGCCTTGCTGTTCACGACTCCGATGTGCTCTGGCGGACGGTTGATCTTGGGAGGCTCCGGGACGACTTCCCGTTCGATCATCGGAGTGGTCTTATCCGAATTCTCGGATTTATCGCCATTGGACTGACCGAATCCGCCTTCTTCGCTGCTGCTTCCCCTGTTCGACACGCCTGAGGGCGGATCCCAGTCTCTGTCGCTGAGCTTCACATCTCCCAATGGCCTGGGGAGCACCGTCGAAGGGACGTTTGATACCTTGTCGGGCACACTCACAGGAACTTCCTCGCTTCTTTGCACAAGCTCCGTGCGTTCCGGGCTCTGAGGTCGATCCGTTGCTTGAGGCTTGTTGTCTGGCGCCTGCTGCCGTTCGGGCTCAATATCAGGTGAAACCGGCGAAAGGAGCTTTGAGATTTCACCCGGCTCCGCACCCATCGCGAGAGTGTGATTGTAAAGGCTGAAAACTACGGTGAAAGCGACAAAAGACGCGACAAGAAGGGAACTTGCGGTCAGAAGCGTGGCGCGGGCGCGGGAACTGGGCGCCTGCCCGGCCGATTCGACTAGTTTTTCGAACATATCATCCTCCTAAGTTAAAACCCGGTGCCGTAATGAAAGGGTCGAGAGGACGCGGCGTGCGCCGCACAGCCTAACGACCGTGCTCGGCGCCGATTGTTCCGGAGGATCGATCGAAATGCAGGTACGAAACAGGCCTGGATCGAAGACGCGGCAAAGGCGTTTTCGGATAAAGGCCGGGACAAATCCTGTCTTGCGCGAGTCTAAGAGCGATGCTCGTTTGACCATCATCGGCCTTATTGAGTAAATATATAGGGCCTCAGGCGGCTTCCGCTTCGTATGGAACAGGAGAACCTACAGCGCTTCCGGTTTCTGATCAAGATCGCACGTTTTTGGAGGCGGTTCCGCGACAAGTTTGCGGCGGCTCTGGACGTGAGCACCGACAGGAAGGTCGAGCTCTATGTAGAGCTCTCAAAGTCGGCAACGCTCAGAGATGTCGTTTACTGGCTCCAGATCATCTTTTCCGCCGGCATCGCGACGCTCGGGCTGATTCAGAACAGCTCCGCCGTAATTATCGGTGCGATGCTTATCTCACCTCTGATGGGTCCGATCCTTTCGAGCGGCCTTTCACTGGCTTCCGGAGATCTGATACTTGCATTCAGATCCGCTGCCAATGTGTTCCTGGCATCTTTTGCGGCGATAATGTTCGCGACAATCCTTGTCGCGTTTTTGCCGTTCAAAGACCTTCAGCCGGAGATAGTCGCTCGCACTTCGCCCAATCTGATCGACCTTGTGATCGCTCTTTTCTCGGGTGCGATCGGTTCGATCGCGACTTGCCGTCAGGTGAGGGGGGTCGTAACTTCGATTCCCGGCGTCGCGATCGCCGTGGCATTGATGCCCCCGCTTTGCGTGGTCGGATTCGGGATCGGTCTGATCGGCTTTAATTCGGAAGTCGGTCTTTCGACGGCCGCCGGTGGTGCATTGCTGTTTCTTACCAACCTCGTCGCGATAACGTTCACCGCGATGATAGTCTTTATTCTGCTCAGAATTGACACCGCCAAGGTCAGAGAGAAAGTCGAACTTTGGAAAAGCACCGACCGTGAAAACCTCTTCTGGCGCAAGCTGATCTCCAATTTTCCCACCCTTGAACGTGCGAGGCAGATCCGCAGTTTTTCGCTTCGCTTGCTGATGATCCTCCTGCCGCTGCTCCTGATCTCGATACCGCTAAGCCGCTCGTACGCTAACCTCCGGGACCAGATCTCTGCAAAGCAGGCGAAAAACGAAATCGAAGCTGCGGTCCGTCGAGAATGGAAGCCTTATGCTGAAGGTTCGGAGGGCAATGTAAGAAGCTATCTGGACGAGCTTAGGGTGGATGTTAAGGGAGACCAGATCGAGCTCTTTCTGAGGGTATTCGACAACGTGGGCTATACACAGGCGGAACGGACCGAGTTCGTTCGGAGGGTCGCTGAAGCACTGAAACGCGATCCGGAGAACATCAGCCTTCAGCTGGTCGAGATTCCGACCTCGGCGCGGGAGCAGTTCTCTCCTGTGATCGAGACGACACCGACTCCGCTCACCATTCTGCAGACCCAGAATCTGTTCCTGCAGGAGGTGGGATCCGCGATCGAGCAGATGGAACTCCCGCAGCCGGCGCAGATGATCGATTACAGCATCGGCATACGGCCCGACAGGGTCACGAACTTCCAGATCAATTACTTAAGCCCCAGGGACATAGAGAACGACGGAAAGGCTCTCTTGCTGACCGAGATGCGCAGGCGTCTCTCGATCCCGAACTTAAGCCTCTCTTTCAACCGCATCTCGTCGGAGGTCGAAGAGATCTCGTTCCGTCGGAACAGCCCGGAACTCGAACAGGCGTCGCAGGACCTTCTTCGCAGCGCCGCGGCGTCGCTCCAGGCGCACCCGGCACTCAGGCTAAGGGTGATGATACGTACCGTGGATTCGAACGAAGAGCTTACGAATGAGAGAATGGAGGCGGTAAAGCGAATTCTCATTGAGGAGTACAAGGTCTCTGAAGAGCGGCTGGCTACGGGGATCGTCGAAGGAGAGGACCTTCCCGACACTTTTCAGATCTTTCTCAGAAGATAGCGAAGCCGCGCATATGCGGCCGAAAGAGATTTTCTATATGATCCACAAAGATCGATCGTAATTTAACAACGAACCAAGGAAGACACCTATGAGTGCAGAACAAGAAGGACGCGATTTTCTGGCGAGCGTCGACCGCTACTTTGACAAGGCGGCGGCCGCGACCTCGCATCCCGAAGGCCTGCTGAAGCAGATAAAGATCTGCAACAGCGTTTATTCATTCCAGTTTCCGATCCGCAAGGGCGACAGCTACCGTGTGATCAACGGATGGCGCGCGGAACACAGCCACCACAAGCTGCCGGTCAAGGGCGGGATCAGATACTCGATGCACGCCAGTGAGTCCGAAGTGATCGCGCTTGCGACGCTTATGACTTACAAATGCGCAATCGTCGATGTGCCGTTCGGAGGCGCGAAGGGCGCGATCCAGATCAGCCCACGTGATTTTACGGTCGACGAGCTCGAGCGAATCACGCGACGCTATACGACGGAGCTGATCCGCAAGAATTTTATCGGGCCGGCGGTCGATGTTCCCGCGCCGGACTACGGAACGGGCTCGCGGGAGATGGCCTGGATAGCTGACACGTACCTCGCCTTTCACGGCGAGCAAATCGATGCGCTCGGATGCGTGACAGGGAAATCGATCGCCCAGGGCGGGATCCGCGGAAGAACGGAAGCGACGGGGCTCGGCACCTTCTACGGCCTCCGCGAGGCCTGCTCGATCAAAGAGGATATGGACAAGCTCGGTTTCGAGCCGGGGCTCGAAGGCAAAACGTTCGTTATCCAGGGGCTCGGCAACGTGGGATACTACGCTGCGAAGTTCTGCACCGAGCACGGTGCGAAACTGATAGGCGTCGCGGAATACGAGGGCGGTATCCACAAACAGGATGGGATAGATCTGGAAGCGCTGATGGCGTTCAGGAAAGAGACGGGATCGATCGTCGGGTTTGACGGCTCGACCGCCCTCGAGAAGAGAGAGGACGCGCTTGAGCTCGAATGCGACATCCTCATCCCGGCCGCGCTCGAGAACCAGATCACGAAAGAGAACGCTCCGCGAATCAGAGCCAAGATCATCGGCGAGGCCGCGAACGGCCCCGTGACGGCGGATGCCGAGCAGATACTCGAAGAGAAGGGAGTGATGATAATTCCCGACGTCTATCTCAATGCAGGGGGCGTTACGGTCTCGTACTTCGAATGGCTGAAGAACCTCTCGCACGTGCGGTTCGGCCGTATGGGCAAGCGGTTCGAGCAGGGCGCCTACGACCGCATCCTTTCGATCGTCGAACGCGAGACGGGACGCACCCTGACCAAGGAAGAAAGGGCTTCCGTCGCGAGGGGCGCCGACGAGGCGGATCTTGTGTATTCGGGACTTGAGGAAACGATGATCAGCGCGTATCAGCACACGCGAGAGATCTTCAAGAGCAATCCGAAGGTGGAAAACCTGAGGACCGCGGCTTTCGTCAACGCGATCGACAAGGTCGCGCTCTGTTATCACGAGCTCGGGATCTTCCCGTAAAAAGCGGTTGTTCACGAGAAAAAGGCCGGACCGTTTGGATGTCCGGCCTTTTTTTAGTGCGTGGCGAGTCCGCAGTTCACGTTGAGGTCCTGGCCTGTGATCGCGCCTCCCGCGTCGGAGCACAAGAAGAGCACAGTCTTGGCGATCTCGTCGAGTGTTTCAAATCGCTTCAGCAGCGTTCGCGAACGGGTCGCTTCGATGGATTCCTTCGGCGTGATGTTAAATGCTTCGGCGAGCCCTTCGTTGAACTTCTTTCCGGTCTCGGTGTCCGGCTGGAACCCCGGGATCACCGTGTTTACCGTGACATTGTAGTATCCGAGCTCCGCCGCAAGGACTCTCGTCAACGCCAGGATCCCCGCTTTCGAAACCGCGTCTGCGGCCGCGAACGGGAGCGGGTTCTTTCCAGAAAGCCCGCCAATATTGATGATCCGGCCGAACTCCGACTGCTTGATCTGCGGGATCGCGTGCTTGCAGCACAAGAAAACCGATGTCAGATTGGCATCGAGCACGTCCGTCCAGACCTCGTTCGGCATATTGTCAACCGAGTAACCGACTCCTACCGTCGCAGCGTTGTTGATCAAAATGTCGATGTGGCCGAAATAACCTACGGTTTCGTGGATGATGGTCTTAATGTCCGACTCGTTCGTCGCATCGGCCTGGATTCCCAGGACCTTCCCGCCCAGCATCTCGATCCCGCTTTCCGCTTCCTTCAGCGTCTCGGCGGTCCTGCCGTTGACGACGACGCTTGCACCTGCCCTCGCGAGCTGTTCGGCGATCGCGTATCCGATACCGGCGGTACTTCCGGTCACGATCGCCACCCTTCCGTTCATGATGTTCATTCGAAAATCCCCCCAAATCTCGCGTCCAAAGGCTGGCGCGAACTCGATCGTTTGGCTGAGTCTAACTTCAAACCGTGAGATTTCGAAAGCGACGGCGGATCGCGGTCGGTCCGGGGCCAAAAATACAAAGGCCGTCCCAGTAAAAGGACGGCCCCGGTTGATGGTTGAATTTCCCGGCTATTTCAGAATGGGATGCCCGCCTCCCCGACTGTGATCCATCGTGTTGCGGAATCTGGAACGGTCGTTGTGGTACAGCACGATGTGCTCTCCTTCGTATCTGACCACTCGCGAGACTCGTTCAAAATCGCGGGTGTGTTCGGCGATCAGGAATGACCTGCCCGAAGGCGATATCACCATTCCTGCGGCGTAAATGTATCCGCCCTTGTCGTACTTCGTTCCCGCATACTGTGCAGCGGCGACTGCGATGTCGGGTGAGTATGCGCCGTTTGCGTCTTTGGTCCGGTCGGCGTTTCCGACGAAGATCGTGTAGTCCCTGTGCCGGAGCGACCTCGTGAATCGATTCTCGCGGTTCTTCGCGATGGCGAACAGCTCGGTCAGGCCCTTGTCGATCGCGTCGAGCATCTCCTTCGAAACTCCGCGGGTGCCGTATACGTTGGCGCCTTTGTCGGTCTTCAACGATACCGTGAATCGGTCCCCGGAGATCCTTTCCGCGGCCGCCTTCGAGCCTCCGCCGAATCCCGGGAACTGTGATCTGACCTGGTTTCCGAACGCCAGCAGCATTAGGGCAGATACTACCAGTATGAAACAAACGATCCTTGTGAAGCGGTTCATGACTTATCTCCGTTTTGAAGAATCAAGTGATTGCGGGGAATGGGAGGCGCAATATCCGTGCCGCCGCGCAGAATGCAGCGTCGCAGGGCGGAATGTGCCTCTTCAACACACGATATCGAAAGGGGTTTGCGTTATATCCGTGCAGAAGGAGTGCTGAACGGAGGTCGGGAGGAGGAATCGAAGGCGGCCTAGCTCTCGAGCTTCTGCCGCGCGTTCTCTATGAACGAGTTTAACATATGGCCGACACGGCGGGTCATTTCGGTCCCGATCAGCTTTTCGCCCACAAGGCCCGCCAGTACGTGAAGATCGGACGCCGATTCTCGTCTGAGCTCTATGTTCTGGGAGAACTGGACCAGGGTCGAACGGCCGGACTTGGGAAGGAAATCCGCCGCATACCTGAGCAGGTTGTATCGCTCGATCTCGACCGGCGCCCACTCCACCCGTTCGTCGCTGTTCTCGGTCTCGCGGACGGGAAACCGTTCGACGAACGAGCCCACGAACGGAATATCGGCGCGAATCTTCCAGTACGTCACACCCTTCGAGTCGGTATGGATCGACTCGATGCTTGGCATATACTCGATGAAGTTGGTGATGTCCGCGAAAAAATCGCGCACACGGTCGAAACCCGCGTTGATCTCGAATGTTTCGCTGAAGTCAGCTCGGACCTTGAACATAAGTGAAGGTTCAGAAATGGAATCGGGACGTGCGGTTGCCCGGGCTGTCGGTAACAGGGTTCGTACCGCGCAGTGCGGCCTTCCTGGATAAACTGAAATTCTATTACCAGATGGACAAAAAGCAAAATCAACGAGGCGATTGGTCCGGGCGACACTGCTCGAACTGCGGGAGCGCGAAGTTCATTGCCGGCGATGAGATGTCGGAGGATCAGAAGCTTGTGGCGAAGAGGCTGACGGAAATCGTGGATTTTCACAGTGCCGAGATCGTTTTTTGTGCAAGGTGTCTCCACCCGGCCCTTCTGCCGGCGGACAAGGCATAAGCAAGGAGATCAGCGGGGTTTCAGTATGGACTCGAACGCATCTCGAACCGCGAGTCTATGCGATGCCAGTTCTTCGATCACTTTTCCGTGTGATCCCAAAGACATCCTCTCGGCTATCAGGTCCAGCACCGGAACGTTTCCAAGCGGGACCAGAGTCGACCGGCCCACCGTGAGCCGTATATTGTGATCGAGCGCGCTCAGGAACCTGTAGCCTTCCGAAAGCGCCTCGAAGTTCGCTTCCGAAATCGAACCTGCATCGAGAAGCCTCTCCAGCGTATGCCCCGTCGAACGGTCCTCCTCGCCGTCGGCGAGCCCTGTCGCGAGCTGCAGATAGCGGATCGCGAAATAGACGTCCTGCAGTCCTCCTTCGCCGTATTTCAGATCGATCGACTTGCCGCGCGTGCCCCCTGACTTTTCCGTTTCGAGCCGATGCCGGATCCGCCACGCCTCGTTTCGCAGTTCATCCGAGGGAACCTCTGTCGCCCGTTCGTGTATGATCCGGCGCAGTTCGCGTTCGATCTCTCCGTCAAAGCCGCCCGAAGACAGGACGGAGCGCGACTTTACATAAGCAAGCCACTCCCAGACGGCCGAGCGTTCACGGAAGTAATCGTATAGCGCCGAAACCCCGATCGAGGTCGAACCGCTGTTCCCGTCCGGCCGCAAACGCAGATCGACCTTGTAAAGCGAGCCTTCCCTGGTGAGGCTGGAGAGAGCCGTGACGAAGATCTCGACCGCCTTGGAATAGAATTCTCCGTGCGTCTTTCCCTGGGCGGGAGGCGCGGATGCGTCGTCGTAAACGATCAGAAGGTCGAGGTCGGAATGGTAGTCCATTCCGCCGCCTCCCAGTTTTCCGAGCCCGATGATGTTCCAGACAGGCTTTGAATCCGGCGTTTCGAACAGATCCTCGAGACGCGAGGCCGCCACGGTTTCCGCGGCGGCGATCGAGGCTTCCGCGAGCTCGGTCTGCATCGATTTCGCCTCTCTGAGCTCGATCGTACGGCAGACATCGGCGATGACGATCGAAAGCATCTGGCGCGACCATTCCTTTCTGAGACCCGCCAGCCGGGCCGCGTAGTCCGAAGAAGCCTGATCCGCGGCCGACATCATCGCATCGTGAGGAGCATTTCCAGCGAAGGCCGAGCCGCACGAGGGGATCTCTTTGACACTCACAGCGCCCGACCAAAGAAGCGGCGCGAACGGCCGTGCATAGAGATCGAGGAGGTTCAGCACCTCGATCTTTTCCGGCCGAAGCCCTTCAAGGGCTTCCGGATCGGGGGAAAACTCCGGGGGCGCGGATGTCTTCCGCCGCTTTCGCGGCTTTCCTTTCCTCGGATCGCCGATCTCGGCATACTCTGTTCGATCGAAGAACCGTTTGAAGATCTTGCTTACGATTGAAGTGTGCCTATTAAGCTCCGAGACAAGCTCGACTGTTCCGGAGAGCCCCGTCCGCGCGGCGAGAAGTTCCCGGCGCGATTCGTCTTCCGGGACAAGATGCGTCTGCAGGCCGTGCTCCATCTGGAGCCTGTGCTCGACCTTTCTCAGGAAGACATATGCCTGGTGAAGCCTTGTAAACTCCTTTTCGCTGATGAGTCCCCGGTCGGCGAGCCTCGAAAGGCTGATCAGCGTGTGCGGCGCCCTGAGCCATCGATCTTCGGCGCCGTACGCCAGCTGAAGCGCCTGAGCGATGAACTCGATCTCGCGGATCCCCCCTACGCCGAGCTTGACGTCGAAGCCGGACCGGCGGATCTTCTCCAGATCTATCTTCTGTTTCGATCGAAGGACGTTCTCGAGGGCGTTCTCGACGGTCTCTTCGGATGAAAATACACTTGGTTCCACAGCCTTGTAGAAATCCTGAAACAGGGCGCCGTCGCCTGCGGAATTGCGGCTCCTGATCAGGACCTGTTTTTCCCAGAGCTGAGCCGAGTCCCTGTAATAAGACTTAGCCTCTTCAAGCGAAACCGCCAAGGAACCGACACGGCCATGGGGCCTAAGCCTGTGATCGACCCGGTACGCGCCGCCTTCGCCCGTCGGGTCGCTGACCAGTTTCGATACGAACTCCGCAAGCTTAACGAAGTACTGTTTGTTCGAGACCTTTCCCTTCGATCCCTGTCCGGATGTCGTTCCGTCGCTTGAATAGACGAACAGCAGATCGATGTCCGACGAATAATTGAGTTCTTTCGAACCGAGCTTTCCCAAAGCTATAACGCAGAACTCCGCCCTTGCCGACTTTCCGTGGTCATCGATTTGGAGCGGCATTCCGAATCTATTGTCGAGCTCCTGCCTGGAGACCTGCAGGGCGTATTCGAGGATCGCGTCGGCAAGGTTCGAAATCTCTTCGGTAAGCTCTGCGATCGTTCCGAGCCCGCGTATGTCTTTCAGAAAGATTCGGATCAGCTCGCGCCTTCTGAAACGCGAGAGCATCACCGAAGGCTTGATCTGCGTGTGCGTCAGCGCGAACCGGGCCAGTGATTCGAGGAGTTCATCTTTTTCCCGCACTTTCTGGTCTCGACGCTCGCGGCCGAGCCACCTCGCGTATTCGGGATTCTGCAGGGTCGTTGAAGCAAGAAGGGGACTGTACGACGCAACGCTCAGAAGGTCCGAAAAAAGGCTCTTGTCCTTCGCCAGCCGCCTGGCTTCGGATGGGTGTCTTTGAGAGAACTCGGCAAAGAATCTTTCGGCGCTGGCAGGGTCCGGCAGGTCTCTTGTGAGGGGCTCGATATTCTCCATTTTGGTCGGGGTCGCTTAAATGATAAACCTTTACCTTCAAATGGCAAGACACCAGTTTCAGGTCGAACCAAGGTTCCATCGGCGGCGGCTTGACGAGCTTCTGTTCGACCGTTTCCGCTCGCTCAGCAAGGCCTATCTCCGCGCGGTGGTCAAAGACGGCGGTTGCGAGGTGAACGGCTTTGAAGCGAACTCGGGCGAGTTGGTCAAGGCGGGCGATTTCGTGGAGATCGAGATCGACGAATCGAGGGAGACCGGGATGATCCCCGAAGAGATCCCTCTGGATGTCCTGTACGAAGACTCGGAGTTGCTCGTCGTGAACAAGCCTGCGGGATTGCTCGTCCACCCCACGAACTATGAAAGGAACGGCACGATGCTGAACGCGATGACCTTCTACCTCAATCGCGAACGCCCCGAATCGTCCGAGTTTATCCGCCCGCACCTGATCCACAGGCTCGACCGGGAGACGTCCGGCGTGCTCATCGCGGCAAAGGGCCAGAGATCTTCGAGGATCCTATGTTCGCATTTCAAGCGGGGGCATTTCAGAAAGGAGTACATCGCTGCCGTCGAAGGCTTTGTCGCCGATGAAGAGGGCGAGATAGACCTTCCGGTCGGCAGGAATGCGGAGCTGAAGAAGTGGGAGGTCCAGAAGGATGGGAAGCCGTCCGTGACGCGGTACAAGGTTCTGAAAAGAGGCGACAATGCGACGCTTCTTGAACTGGAGGCGGTGACCGGCAGAACTAACCAGCTGAGGATCCACCTGGCTGCGATCGGCCACCCGATAATCGGTGACGATATGTACGGCGGAAGGGAATTCTGCCGGATGTGCCTACACGCTTCGAGGACCGAGTTCTGGCATCCGAACGGCTCGCGCAGGCTCTCGATCGATTGCCGCCCGGACTTTGTCGAAGATAACGACCCTCTGAACTGAATAGCGCTACTGCGAGGGGACTTCCGCGACTATTCTCAAAGGCCCGCCGCTTCCGTTCTTGATCTTCATCGGCAGAGCGATGATCCGGAATCCCTTCTCCGGAAGCTTGTCGAGATTCGCGACGTTCTCGAACGCCGGAACGTCGTTCGTCATAAGCGCCACGTGGCTTTCGAATGTCTCGGACTTTCCGCGGTCTATGCTCGCCGTGTCGATCCCGACCGCGTTTATCTTTCTGTTCTCGACAAGCCACTTGGCGGCGGCGGGGTCGAGTCCCGGAAAACTGAGCTTCTTGACCGCTTCTTCGCCGCGTTCCGCCGTGCCCAGGTATTTTTCCGCGTCGGGGTAGAAATTGCCGAATCCGGTCTGAAGAAGGAGGATCGCCCCTTCGGGTATCCTTCCGTTGCGCTTCTCCCACTCCTCAAGATCCGCCACGCTGACCAGGTAGTCCCGGTCGTTTGCCGCCTTTGCGGAGACATCGACCTTGAACCCGGCGCCGATCAGTTTCTCCAGTGGGATCTCATCGACCCGAAGCCTGCCTTCGGCGAAATGGACCGGCGAATCGATGTGAGTCCCTCCGTGCTCCGCACCCGCGTAATTGTACGCCGAATAGAAGAAGCCGTTGGGATTCTGGCCTTCAAAGACCTTCTCGTGTTTGAAGGTCTCCGCCGTGACCCAGTAGACGGTATTCTCGTCGAATGGATAGGTCAGATCGACGATCTCGGGCGCTGCCGCCGGTCCGGAAGGCGGCGCGGCCTCCTGGCTGGAAGGCTGCGACGCTGCGCCTCCGCAGGCGGAGATGAAGAAGGCGAATACTAGCATCGTTGTGATTCTCATCGTTGGGGCTCCGGGGGTGATTAGTATTCCTTTCTCAGCGGCTTTGCCGCCGGTGTGTGCGGAAAGGCTTGCCTTTCCGGTCGCAGGTTCCAAACTTGTCCAAGGGCTTCAGCCCTGTTCCTGGAGACGCCTTTGGCCTGCCTTTGCTTGACGCCGAACGATCGTATGACCCGAATCGTCGCTACAAAGATCCGATCGATCTCCATTCCCTCTCTAACCTTCATCGGCCTCGCGTTCGCCGGCTTCTATCTCCAGTATCCGGCGGTCATCGAGATCTGCTTCCGAAGTCATTCCAAGTTCCCGATAGAGATCGCGACGGGCGATCAGGGCCTCGGGATTACTCGGATCAATTTCAATCGCCCGCGAAAGATCTGAAAGCGCTTCGTCGTCGCGCTCGAGATCGTAGAATAAGTAGCCTCTGTACAAGAAAGCTTCGCTGTGATGTTCGTCGAGATCTATGGCTGATCCAAACTCCTTTAATGCGAGATCAAGATCGTCCAGTTCGTATGCGGTTCTCGCCAGGAGGTACTTCGCATCGGCTTCGTCCGGTTCCAGCAATACCAAGTGTAGGAAATCTTCAAGAGCAAGGTCGTAATTGCCGAGGTGAAAGTGCTGAAGACCTCTATTGTGAATCGCGTTCGCCGGCTCGTCCCCCAGCTCGGCCGCCTTCGAAAAGTCTTCGATCGACTCTTCTCGGTAATCGAGTTCCACTCTAGTGAGCCCTCTCCAATAGTAGGCATCACCGGAACTCGGATCGATCTCAATAGCTCTTGTGAAGTCGTCGAGTGCAAGCTCCAGGTCGCACGCATAATATGAAGTGATTCCCCGTCTCAAGAAGGCGTCACTCTCTTGCGGTTCCAGGTTGATAGCCTGGGTGAAGTCACTGAAAGCTTCCGTATAATTCTCATCGGATAGGAATGCTGTACCTCGTGCAATCCACTTTCCGTGGTCCTTCGGCGATATCTCCAGTGCCAGCGAAAAGTCCTCGATAGCTTCACGAAAACGAGTCTCCTCGTACTTGCAGAGCCCCCTGTATTGGTAGGCATCCGCGAGGGACGGATCGATCGAGATCGCAGATGACAGGTCCTCCATGGCCGTTTCGTACTGAGATGCTCTATACCGCACAATTCCGCGGCCTAGATAGTGGTCGGGATTTAAGGGTTCCTCCGATATCAAAGCTGTGAAGTAACTGATCTTTCCTTCCGGGGTCTTGAGTTCCTCAGCTAGTTCTTCAACACGTTGCGCGAGCTTGTTTAGCGCCCAACCAGTGAGTCTCTTTAGCATCCCTGTAGAGTTCTTACGTCAGAAACCTCGGCCATAAGTCCCAAGACTTTGTTAACAGGCAATTCGACTCTGGCTTTCGGAGCAAGCCTAGCTTTGCTGCGAATTAACGGCCTGTCGAACATAACTCAGGGGCTGAAGCCCCTGGAGCACTTTGGCACTCGCTGCCGGAAAGGCAAGCCTTTCCGCACACACCGGCGGCGGAGCCGCTAAGGGACTAATGTGCCGCGAAAGGAGAACGTGAGGAGAATTCACTTACTCCCCAGGCAAGGCTTGTCCGCCGCCTTTTCCGCCAGTTTTCTCGCTTCCACGTTCGCGTTCGGGATCGGCTTGACGATGTCCGTCACGCAGATCCTTTCCTCGGTGATCTTCGAGACGGTCAGATACGAGGCTTCCTTGCCTGTGTTCGGGTCAATGGTGGCATTGAACCTGATGATCAGCGCGAAAGGCTCCCTCTGCCCGCCGGTTTCCCTGAATCGCCATTCCGCCTTGTTGCCGACATACGAGAAGGCCCTCGAGACCACGCCTCCGAGGTTCAGTTCGTGTTTCTTGCCCGAAGCATCGACCACGTTCACCGTTTGCCGTATGTCGCTCTCGACGACTTCCAGATGGTATCCGAATGCGCCCGGGCATTTCTGTTTGGAATAGTAGCCGTCCATCTCGGACTCGATCGTCTCACATTTATCCGGCTCAAGGTCAGAGTAAACGGAATCGATCTTCGGTCCCTCCGGCGCCGGAGTTGGAGTGCCTGTGCCGCCGGATCCCCCTGTCGATGTCGCCCCGGAAAGAGCGCCTTCAGGTGTTTCAGTTCCGGTAGTCGACGTCGCCGATGCGTCGTTGCCGGCACCCTGACAGGCCGCAAGGAACGCAAACGTCAGCACTGCAAGTAGAGCGGTCGCTGTTCTCATATTTTCACCTGATCGTTACGGTCATCTTCGTCTTCACGTCGCCCTCGCCGAAATTCCTGATCTCAAAAACGTAATCGCCATCCTCAAGCAGTTTCGCGAGAAGCGTCTTGCTTTCTTCCTCGATCTCGGCCTCGCCCTTTATGAGCCTGAACCGCACATTCTCTGAGTCGGCGTTTACGGAGAGCGTCTGCCCTTTCGAAGCGCCGATCACGAATCGCCTTATGCCCGGATCGTCGCCAAGGTCGATATCCAGAGTTGCCGAGAACGCGCCCTTCTCGAAAGCAACACGCGAAGCAGGATAAAGCTCGCGCCGTTCGGGCTTGCCGATCTCTTCAAGCGAGCCGCCTTTCAATCTATACGTCCGTGTGACGACCTCTTCGGGACAGCACGCTCCGCCCATTTCACCGGGATCGCTCGCTTCGACGATCATCTTGCCGTCCTCGATCCGTACCTCCCGCAGGCCACCGTACGCCCGGTCGCCGCCTTCCAGCGTGACGATCCGCGTTACCTCTCTGCCGCGAATCGTGAAAACGTAGGCTTCGGTGAAATTGCCGGTGCCGCCGGTGTTGCAGACGGAGATCACGACCGCCTCGTCCTTTCCGTCGCCGTCGAGATCACCGTAAGTGAATCCCGACACGCTGAAGAACCTGCGGTCCGTATAGCCGTCGACCTCTTTCTCCTCGTAGAACTCGCCGTTGGAAACGGCGATCTTGTTGCTCACCTCTGTCTGGCAGAACTCTACCTCGTAAGTGAAGTTGTTGAAGTCGACGCTCCGTATGTCCGCCTGGGGATAGGCGGCGCCGGCGGCAACAAGTGCCAGAACGACGGGGAACAGCTTCTTGATCATCACGCGGCCTCCGCTTCGGCGATCTTCTTCTCGTGGATCGAATCGTGCAGTTCGACGGGCTTGCCTCGGCCGCGGATCCTCATATTCAGGAACTCGACGAACACCGAGAACGCCATCGCAAAGTAAATGTAACCCTTGGGAATGTGCTGGTGCAGTCCCTCCGTGACGAGCGTGAAGCCGATCAGCAGGAGGAATGCGAGCGCCAGCATTTTGATCGTCGGGTGCCTGCCGACAAAATTGGAGATCGGGTTCGCGAACAGCATCATCGCTACGATCGCGACGACCACCGCCGCGATCATTATCCAGATGTTGTCGACCATCCCGATCGCCGTGATCACGGAATCGAGCGAGAAAACGATGTCCAAAAGGGTGATCTGGACGATCACGCTCGCGAACGAAGAATAGACACTCTTCGCGGTATGGCCTTCCTCGCCCTCAAGCGAACCGTGTATCTCATGCGTGCTCTTGGCTATCAGGAAAAGGCCGCCGCCGATCAGGATCACGTCCCGCCCGGAGACCGGCCATTCAAACACCTCGAACAGTGGCGCCGTAAGCCCCATAACCCAGGTAAGCGAGAAGAGCAGGATCACGCGCATCACAAGCGCCAGGCTCAGCCCCACGAACCTGGCTTTCGGTCTTTGTTCTGCCGGCAGTTTGTCCGACAGGATCGATATGAAGATGATGTTGTCGATCCCGAGAACTAGCTCGAGTACGGCAAGCGTGACGAATGCTATCCAGATCTGGGGGTCGAGAAAGATTTCCATTGTTCCGTCTTGTCTTCTGTGTGGCGGAAGCCGCCGTTACTGCCGTTACCTGACGCCGAAGGCCCAGCCGATCGAGATCACAACGTTGCCCGTCTGACTTTCTCCGTTGGCCGTATCCCTCTGAAGCGTGAGAAGCCCGCGCGAGACTCTCGCGTCGAATAACAGGTAGTTCTTCCCGAACGGGATCTCGACGCCTCCGCCCCCCGTGAGTCCAAAGTTGTTCTTGTTGAGGTCCTCATCCACATCCGTTGTCGCGTCGAACGGGAGCGGCGGAAGCGGATCGCCGTTCGGAGGCAGTAAGACGGGAATCGTGCCGTCGCGGTCCAGGTAAAGCGTGCTGGAACCCTTTGTCTTCTGTTTCGCCGACAGAAGCCTTCCGTAAAACACGCCTCCGTTCACGTAGAACCTGGGTTTGTCGCGGTCTCCGAACCGGTATTTGGCGAGCACGGGGATCTCTAAATAATTGAGCTCCGCGGTGTTGTCGAAATCGGCGTAGTAGAAGTTCCCGGGCGGAAGAGGCGGCAGGCCCGGCAGGTCCTGAGTCACAGGCTGGATGCCGTTGCGCTTTCCTCCCTGTCCGGCAAAATTCACTTCGGGCTGGATGGAGAATCTCTCTGTGATCCCGAAGTCGACGAAGGCTCCGAAATTGAGCGCGACTCTCGATTTATAATCGCGGCTGACCTCGTTGTCCTGGCCGCCGCTGAGCTGCGGGATGCTGAGACCGCCTTTGAAACCGACGTAGGTTCCTGCGTCATCCTGTGAGAACGCCGCGGAAGCGGCAAGACAAAAGACAAAAACGATCGAAACCACTTTCGAGGTGATGTTCATCAGTTCCTCCCCTTGAGTTCTGTTTGTGAATCTTCGGCCGATGCCGACGCGCGACAGTCTATCACCGGATCGCGATTCCGGCGACATCAATTCCCGTTGCGTTCGTAGACCTGTTTGCCCGCGACGAAGGTCGCGACGGCAGCTCCCCTGAACGTCCAGCCGTGATACGGGGTGTTCCGGGACTTGGACTTTGTGATCCGGACGTCATATGTCCACTCCAGGTCCGGATCGATGATCGTCACATCGGCGTGCGCACCGGGAGCGAGAGTTCCGCGGCCTTCGAGGCCGAAGATCTTCGCCGGATTTGCCGAACAGAGCCTGACAAGCTGTTCGAGCCCGATCACGCCTTTTTCCACCAGTTCGTTGAACGCGAGGCCGACTGCCGTTTCGAGGCCGATGATCCCAAACGGCGCCCGGTCGAACTCGAGCGCTTTCTCATCGGCGTGATGCGGAGCGTGGTCGGTCGCGATCGCGTCGATCGTCCCGTCGCGGATGCCTTCGATCACGGCCTCGAGATGCTCCTTGCTTCTCAAAGGAGGAGCCATCTTCGTGTTGGTGTCGTAGTCCTTCACCGCGTCGTCGGTCAGTGTGAAATGATGAGGCGTCACCTCGCAGGTCACTCGGACGCCTTCCGCTTTCGCGCGGCGGACCGCTTCAACTGCTCCCGCGGTCGATACGTGAGCGATGTGGATATGCGCCCCTGTCTCTTTGGCGAGCAGAATGTCGCGGACCGCGTCGATATCCTCGGCAAGCGCGGGCATTCCTTTCAGCCCCAGAAGAAGGGATACCTTGCCCTCGTGCATCACGCCGCCTGCGGAAAGCGATTTGTCCTCGCAATGGTCGATGACGGGAAGCGAATGGTCGCGCGCGTACTGCATCGCGCGGCGCATCATTCCGGCGGTCGGGACCGGGCGGCCGTCGTCGGAGACCGCGACCGCGCCGGCGGATTTCATCTCGGCCATTTCCGCGAGCTCGATGCCGTCAGAAGACTTCGTGATCGCGCCGATCGGGAAGACGTTCGCAAGCCCTGCGTGCTCGGCCTGCTCGATCATGTATCTCGTGATCGCGGCGTTGTCGTTGATCGGGTTCGTGTTCGGCATCGGGCAGATGCTTGTCCAACCGCCGGCTACCGCCGCCGCGCATCCCGTCGCGATCGTCTCTTTGTGTTCCTGGCCGGGTTCGCGAAGATGCACGTGAAGGTCGATGAATCCCGGCGCGACGAGATTTCCCCCGGCGTCGTAAACCTCGGCGTCTTCCGGATCGGGCTCGGACTGCTTCAGCCACGCAGATACCCTTCCGTCCTCGATCAGGACGTTCATTCCCGTGTTCTCGTTAGCGGCCGGATCGATCAGGTGGCCGTTCTTGATAAGAAGTCTCATTGATAATGAAAAGCGAGAGTTTCGATAAACGGCCTATTCGTCGTCGCGGGCAGGGCGTCCGCCGGTCGCGAGGTACAGCACCGCCATCCGGACGGTCACGCCGTACTTGACCTGGTCCAGGATCTGCGACCGCGCGCTGTCCGCTACTTCAGAGGCGATCTCGATACCGCGGTTCATAGGCCCCGGGTGAAGCACGATCGCGTCGTCCTTCGCCAGCGCGAGCCTCTCGGAGGTCAGCCCGTAGTGGACCGCGTATTCGCTGAGCGTCGGGAAAAATGCAGAATCCTGCCTCTCTTTCTGGATCCTGAGGATCATCACCACGTCTGTCCCTTCAATCGCCTCCTCGACGCTCTGCGCGACCGTAAGCCCCTCTTCCACAAGCGATTCGAAGTCTTCAGGGACAAGCGTCCGGGGGCCTGCGACCCGAACCGTCGCCCCTAGTTTTGTCAAAAGATGTATGTTCGAACGGGCGACCCTCGAATGCAGTATGTCGCCGAGTATCGCGACCTTCAGTCCGGCGATCCTTTGCTTATGCTCGCGGATGGTCATCGCGTCAAGAAGCGCCTGGGTCGGATGTTCGTTCGTGCCGTCGCCGGCGTTCACGATCGCCGCTTTGCTGATCCTGGCCAGCTGATGCGGCACACCCGCGCTGGAATGCCGCACGACGATGCAGTCCGGCTGCATCGCGTCGAGCGTCAACGCCGTGTCGACTAAAGTTTCGCCCTTGGCGACGCTTGAGGTGGAAACACTTATGTTTACTGCGTCAGCGGAAAGTCTTTTCGCCGCCAGCTCGAACGAGGTCCGGGTTCGGGTCGAGGCTTCGAAGAACAGGTTGATGATCGTCTTGCCACGGAGCGCGGGAACCTTCTTGATCTCGCGGGAGGAGATCTCGCGAAAGCTCTCCGCAGTGTCCAGGATCCCGAGCACCTCTTCGGCCGAAAGGTCCTTTATTCCCAAGAGATCACGTCTGTGAAAGGGCTTTTCCATTCGTTGTCGCGTTTCCGGATACAAAAAAAGCAAGGCCGCCGCCTTGCTCAATTTTTCACTCTTCCGGGAGAGTGTAGATGCCGACGCCCTCGACGCCGTCGAACTCCTCCAGCATCACCTTGATGATCTCGCTCTTTTTCGTGGGAACGACGCGCCCTACGAAATCGGCGTGTATCGGGAGCTCGCGGTGCTCGCGTCCGCGGTCGATAAGAACGGCGAGTTGAACGCGTTTCGGGCGGCCGAAATCCATCAGCTGGTCGAGTGCCGCCCGGATCGTCCGGCCGGTGTAGAGAACATCGTCGACCAGGATGATCGTCTTGTTGTCGATATCTATGTCGAGCTCGGTCCGGTTGACGACCGGATTCGCGCCTACGGTGGAGAGATCGTCGCGGTAGAGAGTGATGTCGATGATCCCGAAATCGGGGCGCGTGCCCTCGATCTCCTCGATCTTGTCGACAAGCGTTCTCGCGAGCGGGACTCCCCGGCGCCTTATGCCGACAAGATAAAGGTCCTGTGCCCCGTGATTCTCTTCGACGATCTCGGAAGCCAGCCGGGAGAGCGCCCTTGAGATCCTTGCGCTGTTCATTATCGTGGCCTTTTCGACCAGCTTTACCTCATCGACCATTGTGGCAAATCCTAGCAAACAAGCGGCGAATCGCAAAGCGGGCGCGCCCTGATGACACAGGCCCCGCTAAACGCTAAGATTTGAGGACTTCAAACGGTCGAAATGTCTCTTTACGAATCACTTTTGAAGCCCTTGCTTTTTCGTCTTCCCGCCGAAACGGCGCACGAGATGGGAGCCGCGTTCCTGCGGGCGGGCCTCGCGCTCGGGCCCGTGCGGTCGGCGGTCGCGAGGAGATGCGCGGGGGATTCGCCGGGCGCGGTCGAGAGATTCGGCCTGACATTTCCGAATCCCCTCGGGGTGGCTGCCGGGTTCGACAAGAATGGGAAGCTTGTCCGGGAACTTTCCGCTTTGGGGTTTGGATTCGTCGAGGTCGGGACGGTCACACTTCGGCCGCAGGAGGGAAACCCGAAGCCGAGGCTCTTTCGCCTTTCTAAGGACCTTGCTCTGATCAACCGTCTGGGATTCAACAATGAAGGAGCGGAGGCCGTCGCCGAGCGGTTGTCGCGGACTGAAAGGGAATGCGTTGTCGGCGTGAACATCGGAAGGAACAAGGACGTGGAGAACCGCGACGCGGTCGAAAACTACCTCGCGACGTTCAGGATCGTTCATCCGGTCGCCGATTATGTGACCGTCAACGTATCTTCTCCGAACACTCCCGGCCTTCGCGAGCTCCAGGAAGGATCGGCGCTTGACGAGCTTCTGTACGCGCTTTCGGAATGCAATGCGGGATTCGAAGCCCGGCGGCCGGTTCTTCTTAAGATCGCTCCGGACCTGGAAGATGAACAGATCGAGACGGTCGTAGAGGCGGCAAAGCGGAATGGGATCGAGGGGATCATCGCGACAAACACGACTATCTCGAGGGAAGGGCTCGCGACCTCTCCAGAAGAGATCGAGCTGATCGGAGCCGGCGGCCTGAGCGGTGTGCCTGTTGCGGCTCGTTCGAACGAGGTTATCCGGACGATACGAAGTGTATCGGGCGGGAAGATGCCCGTCGTCGGGGTAGGCGGGATCTTCACTGCCGAAGATGCGTTCGGAAAGATCGTCGCCGGAGCCTGTCTCGTCCAGGCCTACACGGGATTCGTCTACCGCGGACCGGCGTTCGCGCACGAGATCAATCGCGGGCTGACGAAGATCCTGAAGAAGCGAGGACTTGGATCCATCGACGAGGCTGTCGGTATTGGGTCGCGGGTTTAGAAGGAAGAGAAACAGGATGTACAGGATTAGAAAGATAGGCGTCCGAGATGAAAAACACAGCCGAATGCGATCCAACGTGCGAATCGAAAATCGACGATCCTTTCAATCCTGTACATCCTGTTTGATTTCCCGCGATGTGAGGTCAGCCTGCCCGTTTGACAGCCCTATGCCACGGGCTATAATTAAACCTTTTGCTCGACCGCTGTTTGAAACTGATTTAACGGTTAAGCATTATGAAGATCGATCTAAACAGGTCCGACGGCTCAACTACCACTTTTGACCTTAGTGTCAAGCCCTCAGACATCGAGCTTGAGACTGATCTCGCGAGGGTCAAGGACGACATTTCCGTCAAGGGCGCCGTTTCCAGCGAGGACCACTACACGGTGATCGAAGCGGAGATCGCCGCGCCGCTGGAGATCGATTGCAGCCGGTGCCTGGAACGGATCCCAGTCGATCAGGAGTTTGCGTTCAAAACGGCATTCGCTTCCGCGCAACAGCTTACGGAGGAGATCGAGGTCGAACTCGATCTGCAGGACCTTGAACTGTCCTTTGCGGAGGAAGACGAAATCGACCTGAGGGACGTCATCCGCGAGCAGATCGTCCTCAACCTTCCGGCGCATCCTTTGTGCCGGGAAGACTGCAAGGGGCTGTGCGAGATCTGCGGCGGAAATCTGAACAAGGCGAGTTGCGATTGCGAGCGGGAAGAGACCGACCCCAGATGGGCGGCTCTGAAGAATTTAAAGTAAAGATACAGGCAAGGGACGCCGATGCCCGGCATTGCCGGGATAAGGCGCCCGAACCGTATTTAACGGAGTAATTATGGCTAATCCAAAGAGAAAACAGTCGAAGTCCAGGACGCGGAAGCGCCGCGCGCATGACGCGTTGAAACCGCCGCAGTTTTACCTTGACAAGGATTCGGGCGAACCTATGCAGCCTCACCGGATCGACCCGAAGACGGGAATGTACAAGGGACGCAAGATACTGGACGTTGAAGAAGAAGTCTGAATCCGGAACTTCATTCTATGAACGCGGGAATTCTGAGCACGGGCTGTGACTATCCGAAGGGTGTTCTCACGAACGCCGATCTCGAGCAGATGGTCGAGACCTCGGATGAGTGGATCACGACCCGGACGGGCATCAAAGAGCGCCGCAAGGCCTCGCCCGACGAGTACACGTCGCAGTTCGCCGTGCGTGCCGGCCGTCAGGCGATCGAACGCGCGGGCCTGAAACCCGAAGACATCGACATCATCATCTGCGCTACGACGACGCCCGATCAGATCCTGCCTTCCACGGGCTGCCTGATCCAGAGGGACCTCGGGTGTGTTAACGCCGCCGGGATGGACGTGTTTGCGGCCTGTTCCGGGTTCATCTACGGCATCACGATGGTCGAATCGATGATCCGCACCGGACAGATCCGGTACGGCCTCGTGATCGGCGCGGAAGTTCTTACGAAATACGTCGACTACACCGACCGAACTACCTGCGTGATCTTCGGCGACGGCGCCGGAGCGGCGGTACTCGGGCCTGTCGAAGAAGGGAAGGGAATTCTCTCCACAAAGATCCAGTCCGACGGCAACTACGAAGAACAGCTTTACGCGAGAGGCGGCGGAACCAAGCTGGGCACCACTCACGAGACCATCGACAACAGGGAGCACTACTTCAAGATGCGCGGCAACGAGATCTTCAAGGTCGCCGTGCGCAATATGTCGGGCGTTTCGAAAGAGATGCTGGAAAAGGCTGGTCTGAAGGTCGAGGACGTCGACCTGGTCATCCCGCACCAGGCGAATCAGAGAATCACGGACGCGGTGGCGAAGAAGTTGGACGTCGATCCGAAGAAGGTCTATTCGAACATCGACCGGATGGGAAACACGTCTTCAGCATCGATCCCTATCGCGCTTGACGAGGTGATCCAGTCCGGACGGGTAAAGGAAGGCGACGTCGTACTTCTCACTGCGTTCGGCGGGGGAATAACCTGGGGGGCGACGGTGATCAGGTTCTAGCTGTTTGAATCGCTGACAGATGGGCAGAACGGCATACATTTTTCCGGGACAGGGTTCCCAGGCGGTCGGAATGGGGAAGGATCTCGCCGATTCGTCGCCCGCCGCGCGAGCCGCATTCGAAGAAGCTGACGAAGCGCTGGGGTTCGCGCTCTCGGAAATGTGCTTCAGCGGCACCGAAGAAGAGCTGGCTCTTACGGCGAACACCCAGCCGGCAATACTTACCACGTCGGTCGCCGCGTTCCGCGCTATGAAGGAAGCGGGATATCCCGATCCGGATTTCGTTGCGGGGCACAGCCTCGGCGAATACTCGGCGCTCGTCGCTGCCGGCTCGATCCAGCTTTCGGATGCGGTCGCCACGGTGCGAAAACGCGGAACATACATGCAGGAAGCGGTTCCGGTGGGCGTGGGAGCTATGGCGGCGATCATCGGGTTGGGCCTTGATGAAGTCGAAACAGGCTGCGAGGAAGCCGCTCTGGGCCAGGTATGCTCGCCTGCGAACATCAATTCGCCGAAGCAGATCGTGATCGCCGGCGATTCGGACGCGGTCGACCGGGCGTGCGAGATACTAAAGAAGAAAGGTGCGAAGCGTGCGATCCGCCTGAATGTATCCGCACCGTTCCATTGCTCGCTGATGATGCCCGCACAGGAGCGCCTCGCAAATGACCTCGATTCTCTCGAATTCGACGACCTTGCTTTTCCGATCGTCGAAAACGTAACTGCCGAACTGAACTCGTCGGGCGAAAGGGTAGCGGA
The DNA here is from genome assembly GCA_024103495.1 of Aridibacter famidurans. Classification (GTDB taxonomy): domain Bacteria; phylum Acidobacteriota; class Blastocatellia; order Pyrinomonadales; family Pyrinomonadaceae; genus Aridibacter; species Aridibacter famidurans. The sequence continues at coordinate 6,299 of JAGFIQ010000050.1, read as the reverse complement.
AGCACTGACCCGGCAGGTATCGTCCCCGGTTCGCTGGCTTCAGTCGGTCGAGAAGCTTATAGGGCTTGGGGTCGAAAACTTTGTCGAGGTAGGAGCGGGAAAAGTTCTCTCGGGGCTGGTGAGGCAGACCGACCGGGAGGTCGCGTGTTCGAACGTTGAAGATTCAGATAGTTTGGTTAATACTCTTAAAACTTTGTAAGGAAATCAGGAGAAGATATGTCAGAAATCCAGGATAAGATCAAACAGATCATCGTTGATGAGTTGGGTGTGGACGACGCCGAGGTTACCGAGAATGCTCGGTTTATCGAGGACCTTGGCGCCGATTCGCTGGACTTGGTCGAACTCGTTATGAGGTTCGAGGAAGAGTTCGACATCGAGATCCCCGATGAAGACGCGGAGAAGATCCAGTCGGTGCGGGACGCGTACGCATACGTCGAACAGAACCAGGAAGACTAGGCTGTAAACTCGTGCCTTATGGCGCCGGCTGGCGGTTAGTGACCTCCACGCCGGTCCTTTAGGCACGATTTTTTTATTTTTCAATGCCGGCTTCTTCAGACAAGTACATTATGAGACGTCGAGTAGTAGTAACCGGACTCGGGTTGGTAACTCCCTGCGGGAACGATGTCCCCTCAACGTGGGACGCGCTGATGCGGGGCGACAACGGCGCCGATTACATAAAGAAGTTCGACGCCGAGAATTTTCCGGTGCGGTTCGCGTGCGAAGTGAAAGACTTCGACGCCGAAGACTTTCTTGAAAAAAAGGAAGCGCGGCGTATGGGCGCATTTACGCACTTCGCGATCGCGGCCTCGGATGAGGCGATAAAGGACAGCGGGCTTGTGATCGATGAGTCCAACGCCGAGATGGTCGGAACATACATCAGCTCCGGCATAGGCGATTTCTGGGCGATCGAGCGCGAGCACGAAAAGCTCCTGAACTCCGGACCCGGCCGCGTCTCGCCTTTCTTTATCGTTTCGGCGATCGTAAACCTCGCGGCGGGGAACGTCTCGATCCGTCACGGTGCGAAGGGCCCCAATTCTGCGACCGCGACGGCCTGTTCGGCAGGCGCGCACGCGATCGGCGACAGCTACCGGATCATCGAGCGCGGCGACGCAGACGCGATGATTTGCGGCGGGGCCGAATCGGCGATAACGCCGATGTCGGTCGCGGGTTTTGCATCGATGCGGGCTCTCTCGACGCGGAATGACGAGCCTGAAAAGGCCTCGAGGCCTTTCGACGCAGAGCGCGACGGGTTTGTGATCGGCGAGGGCGCGGGGATCCTGATCCTTGAAGAGCTTGAACACGCCAAGGCGCGCGGCGCGAAGATCTACGCGGAGATCGTGGGTTACGGAATGACGAGCGACGCTTTTCACGTCACGATGCCCGACGAAACGGGATCCGGCGCGATCCGGGTGATGAAAAAGGCGATGAAGGACGCCGAGGTTTCGCCGGAGCAGATAGGTTACATCAACGCTCACGGGACCTCGACGCCTTACAACGACAAGTTCGAGACTCTCGCGATAAAGAACACGTTCGGCGATTACGCGCGCGAGCTGGCCGTTAGCTCGACCAAGTCGATGACCGGCCACGCGCTGGGCGCAGCCGGTGGCATCGAGGCGGTGTTCAGCGTCAAGGTGATCGAGAAGAATATGCTTCCGCCGACGATCAATCTGGAGAATCCCGACCCCGATTGCGATCTCGATTACGTGCCCAACGAGGCGCGCGAGGCCGAGGTCGATTACGTTCTGTCCAACAGTTTCGGCTTCGGAGGCACGAACGCGTGCCTGATTTTCAAGCGGTTCGACGAATAAGGCGGCACGTGCCGCCTTCTCTGATTGCGAAGCGTGTGCGTGAAAGTATAATGAATGAATAGCCATTCATCTCAAGCAAGGTTTAGGCAATTATGAAGATCATAGTGTTGATGAAGCAGGTGGCGAACAAAGACGCTGTCCTGCGCATAAACGGCGAAGAGACGTGGATCGACGAATCCGGCGTCTCGATGCAGACCAACGAGTCCGACGGCTACGCGCTTGAGGAAGCGCTGCGGATGAAGGAAGCGCTGGGCGACGGCGAGGTTATCGTCTGCACGCTCGGAAAGGCTTCCGCCAAGACCGTGATCAAGGACGCGCTGGCGCGGGGCGCCGATCGCGCGATCCATATTGTCGTTGAGAACGACAACGAACTGTCGCCGTTCCAGGTTTCTTCCGCGATCGCGTCGGCGGTCAGGGACGAAGACGCCGATCTCATTTTCGCGGGATTGCAGTCCGACGACGCGAGCTACGGCCAGACGGGCGTCGTGCTCGCCGAAATGCTCGGGATCCCGCACGCGACGATCGTGATCGAGATCGACCGCGAGAGCGCGGGAGAGAACCTGCGGGTCAAGCGCGAGCTCGAGAGCGGATGGTACCAGTGGTTCGAGTACGATCTTCCCGCTCTGTTCACGATCCAGTCGGGCATCTCGCAGATCCGGTACGCGTCGCTGAAGGGAATCATGGCGGCGAAGAAGAAGGAGATCCGGGAAGTCGTTCCGGAGATCGAGCCTTTCGCGGCGGGCCAGAAGATAGAGAAGGTGTACCTGCCTCTGAAGACCAAACAGACCCAGATGCTCGGGAACGGCGACGCGAAAGCGGGCGCTGCGGAACTGGTTCAGAAGCTGAAGGACGAGGTGCGGGTGCTGTAGAGTTGAAAGTTCAAGGTTCCTGGTTCAAAGAGAGAAGAGGGTGCTGGAGAGTTCCAGGTTCCAATTTCCTGGTTCAAAGAGAGAAGAGGGTGCTGGTGGGTTCAAGTTCTAAGTTCCAAGTTTCAAGTTCGAGACAGTGATATTGAATGTTTTCGGGTGGTCGCTGACTCAAGAAAGACCGATCAAATTGATCGATGAAAGTTGATAGTTGACCATTGACCTGGCACCTGAATTTACGCCCTCGCTAACGTTCGGGCTACTGACACGATTCACGATTTCCGAATTACGAAACACGATTCACGATTTACGATTCACGATTAACGATCCACAACAACAATGATCCTCGTATTCATAGAACACAAAGACTGCGTACTTAACAAGACTTCGCTTGAGGCGATCGCCGCGGCACAGTCGATCGGGCGCGACCTGGGCCTCGACGTCGCGGCAGTGACCCCCTGTGATAAGGACTGCGCGCTGGCGCAAGAGATCTCGGGCTACGACATCTCGAAGGTGATCGTCGCGAAGGACGAAAAGCTCTCGACGTACACGCCCGACGGCTATACCGACGCGTTCGCGCACGTGATCCGCGCGACCGGGGCGAGATGGGTCGTGATGGCGCATACCTACCAGGTCCGCGATTTTTGCCCGCGCGTCGCTACGCGTTTCGGTCAGGAGATGGTCGGCGACTGCATACGCTACCGAAATGAAGACGGGGGCCTTGTGTTCACGCGCAGGATCTTCCTTGGAAAGCTCGACGCAGACGTGACCGTCGGAGGCGACGGCCCTCACTTTGTAACCTTCCAGTCGGGCGCGTTTCGCGGCGACGACGCAGCGAAGGGATCCGCTTCCGTTGAAATCGCTGAAGTCGAGGTCGGGGCGATAAGGATGAGGCCGGAGGCCCCGTTCCAGGAGTCGAAGGCATCGGTGGATCTTACAAAGTCCGAGATCATCGTCGCCATAGGGCGCGGTATCAAGTCGGAAGAGAACATCAAGCTCGCGGAAGAGCTCGCCGAGGTGCTCGGAGCGGACATCGCCGCTTCCAGGCCGATCTGCGATGCCGACTGGCTTCCTATCGACCGTCAGATCGGTTCGTCCGGCCAGACCGTGGCTCCGAAGGTCTATTTTGCTCTCGGGATCTCGGGAGCGATCCAGCACATCGTCGGTATGAAGAATTCGGGAGCGATCGTGGCGATCAACAAAGACGCGGAAGCGCCGATCTTCGACATCGCCGATTACGGCATCGTCGGCGACCTGTTCGAGGCGGTGCCCGTGCTGATAGAAGAGATCAAGAAAGCAAAGGAATGAACTGTAGGGGCGGGGCTTGTACCCGCCCTTCACTCAGAGGGATAAACAAGGTACCTACTTCCGAAATGGTACGTTAAACGTCATCACCCAACGTATCGTTTCGGCCCCGCCATCCTTTTCATCCTGTATATCTTGTCACTTCTTCCCTAAGAATCGCTCGATAGCTCCCAGAACAGCTTCCTCGTCATCCACCCAAGGAAAATGCGCCGCACCTTTGACGGTGACAAACGTCGAGTTCGGAAGTGTTTCCGACCATTCCTTTCCCGCGCCGTACGGTACGTTCCGGTCCTTTGTGCCGTGTATGGTCAGCACCGGCACCTTGATCTTCTTCACCATCTCAGGCGTTATATCCAGTCTCTGCACCGACGTGAAATGCGCGTCGAAGTGCCGTGCGAGGTTCACCGGCCACTCATTCTCCATCTCACAAGGGCTCTTGATCTTGTAGCCGTTCGAAGGGTCGCCCGCCATGTACTGCTGGGAGATCTTCCAGTCCTCTTCGCAAAACCTCTTCGGGTCGGACTTGTCCACGCCCTGTGTCCGGAGCTCATCGACACGCTTTTGAAGGTCCGGATCGGGCACGGGCTTGTCATCCTGCGCCGTCAGCTCCGGAGGATACTCGGTGCCGAACTTGAACGGTACCGCCCCGATCTGAACAAGCCTTTCGACGTTCTGCGGGTATTTCATCGCGTACATTGCGACAAGCAAGCCCACGTATGACTCGCCGATCAGCGTTATCTTGTTGAGTTTGAAATGCTTGCGAATCTTTTCGATATCTTCGACATCTTCCTGGATCGTGATCTTCGATTCGTCCTCCACACGGTCCGAGCGTCCTCTGTTTCGGGCGTCGTAGAAGATCATCGTCCTTCCTTTCGCAAGCCTCTTGAAGTTCTCGAACATAAAGAAGTGGAAGGGGACGACAACGGTCTCCGGTCCGCTTCCGATCTTCTCGTAGAACAGGCGCGTGTCGCCGACGTCGATAAAGCCCGTTTCGGAACTTTCCGCGGCGGGACGTGAAAGGCCCGGGACCAGGCCGTGCTTGAACATGACCTGACCGATCTCGCGCGCCTGTTCGTGAACGGTTCTGTAGATCCAGCGGTAGTGGTCGGTCTTCCAGAAGTTCATAACGTGCATCGCGCGAAGCTCTCCCAGCAGTTCGCGGGCGGCCCGGTACTCAAGGTAAACAACCGGGATATGCAAATACGTTGAACGCTCGTCGCGCGCACCTTCGGGTCCTCCGGCCGGCACCTCCGGGTACATCTTTTTGATCTCTTCGAGGGAAGAAGCCAGCCTCTGCTGGTCCTCGGAAACGAACCAGTGGATCTGTTCGTGGACATATGTTGAAAGGAGCAGGTCGTCGTCCTTCAAGTGCCTGGTGCTCAGTGTGAGTACCGGATGGCTGTGCGGAATCGAATCCTTGTCGATCTTGATCGTCCGGGTGAAGGTCCACTTGGAAAGATCGTACTGACCGATCAGGCGCTCAAGCTGCTTCTTCGTGGCGGCTTCATCCTCCGTGCCGTTGACGAGCGAGATCTCGACCGTGTCGGAACTGAAGACGGGAATAGAAAACGAAAGAAATAGAACAAGCAAAAATGCGGACTTCATAGAATTTACCTCCGTGCGCGGGATTATAGCCTCACGCCGGAGGTAATTGGAAGGTTGCGGAAATGCATCAGGAACAGGGATGAAGGGGATCGATTGAGAATTGATAATTGAAAGTTGATGGTTAAGGGGCGTTTGGGCGCTGCGTAAAGCCTCCTTTTGTCGGTTCTCAACGAGCCGCAACCGCAGGTCTCTCGTATAGCTCTGAGTCACGTGATCGAGAACGGCAACTCTGAACCGTCAACTTTCAATAATCAATTCTCAATCGATCCCCTTCACCCCCTTCACCCCTGTTAATTTACGCTGACCGAACTCGGCACCGGAACATCCCCCGCCGCGCCGAAATTGATCGCCTCGAACCCGTTGGTCGATCCGAAGATGTACCAGGTCCTGTCCCCGGGGCGCCAGATCGCGGGATCGGTCCTCGAGTCGCCGTCGTAATCTCCCGGAGCCGGAATGTCGCCCGAAACTCCCCAGGGGAAGCTGAAGAAGGAGTCATCCTCGCTTCTTATGACAAACCATGAAGAGTCCGAGGGCCTGTAGAATGCCACGTCGGCCCTGCCGTCTCCCGTCCAGTCGCCGACCGCCGTGCGGTCGCCAGGAGCGCCGAACTGATACGCCTTCACACCAAGCGTGGACCTGAGAAGCCAGAACTGGCTGTCCGGAGAACGGAACACGGCGACGTCGTCCTTTCCGTCCCCGTCGTAATCGGCGACGA
>JAGFIQ010000008.1 GCA_024103495.1 Aridibacter famidurans | reverse complement strand
AAGGCCTGTAAACGGCGGGATCGGCCTTTCCGTCTCCGTCGAAATCACCCGGGGCGGGAATGTCCCCGTTAGCCCCGAACGGGAAAGCGAAGAACGAATCGTCCTCGCTTCTGAGAATGAACCACTCGCCGGAAGAAGGCCTCCAGAAAGCGACATCCGTCTTGCCGTCGCCCGTGAAATCCGCCGCGACGGGAACATCGGTCGAGGTTCCGAAAGCGAGTCCGCGAGTCCCGGAATCGGAGGAACGAAGAAGCCACCACTGGGCGGTCGGCTGGCTGTTCGGCCTGAAGACGGAGACGTCCGTCGCTCCGTCGCCGTCAAAATCGAACGGCGAGGTAGCAGAAGGCGAGATTGGTGTTCCGAACTTTGTTACAAAAACATCCCAAGTTCCGCCACCGAAAGTCTCGTCGAAGGCTCCGACCGACACTGGATAGCCTGCAGAACTGGTTATCCCCGCCACGACCGGATCACCTTCCGCGGTCAAGGCTATCGCATTGCTTTCTTCGTTCTGCACCCCACCGAGGAAAGTCGAATATGCGAGCTCTACACCGTCGTTACTGATAATCAGAAAAAAGGCATCCTGAGCACCTCCTTGCGAAGTGTCGAAACCGCCAGGGGTGGTTGGAAAGTCAAGAGATATTGCATCCTTTACGCTACCAGAAACATATGCCTGGCCAACTGGGTCGATTTCGATCGACATTCCCCAGTCAGTCCCGCCACCTCCAACATAAGTGGAGAATATTAGATCGGATCCATCATTTTCGAGCTTCGCGACAAACGCGTCCGCGAAGCCATTCTGGGTTTCGTCATAGGCACCTTCTGTTGTCGGGAAGAAGCCGCAGGTCCCGGTAACAAACGTGCTCCCGTTGCCGTCAACCGCGACCGCGTTCGCGATCGTGCCGTTTGCGCTCAGAAATGTGGAATAGACAAGTTGATCCCCTGCAGGAGTCAGCTTTGTAAGAAAACCCTGTTGCCCTCCGTCGTCAACAACATCGAATGAGCCTTCAGTTGTGGGAAATGGCTGAGCATGTCCGGGCGACGCTACCGCCATGCCGACTATGTAAGCGTTGCCGCCTGAATCAACTTCTATGTCGTTCCCTACATCTTGCGCGTTTCCACCCAGGTAGGTGGAGTAAATGAGGCCGGTGCCCGACGAATTGAGCTTTGTTACGAACGCGTCTTCGAGACCGTTATATGACTGGTCGAAGGCTCCTTCGGTAGTAGGATAACCTGCTGTATTCCAGGTGACACCGGTAATATAGACGTTTTCTCCCGAGTCCAGGTCTATCGCTCTTGCGACATCAGCCGCGGTTCCGCCGATAAACGTTGAATAGACAAGTGCGGACCGCTAGGGTTGAGCTTTGCAACAAACACATCGAGCGACCCATTGTGTGACTCATCGTAGGCGCCGACAGTAACCGGGAAGTTGGGATCACTCGTGGACCCTGTTACGTATGCGTTCCCCTGTGCGTCGACCGCGATTCCGTTCGCTGTTCCTGACCCAAGGTATGTGGAATAGATCAGGCTCGAGCCCGTAGGATCGAGTTTTGTGACAAAGATCTCGTTCGGTCCGCTGTGCTTCGTGTCAAAGCCTCCCGCGGTTACAGGAAAGTCAGGGGATGAAGTTCGGGAGGTAACGTAAATATTCCCAAGACTGTCCACAGCTATATCCGGACTTCTGCTGAACGATCCATGCCAGATATCTCCATCCATTAGGCTTCCGCCGAGAAATGTAGAGAAGGCAAGTGTGTTCAAAGCTCCTGTTTCAGCAGTTCGCTGCGTAATGTCGGAGTGTCCTCCTGTTTTATGAAAGGACGTGTGGTCCTCCTGGGCGGCGGGCCTTAGTCCGATCCCATCGGTTGCAGTGAGTGCAGCGGCTACAAGTACTGCCGAAATCACTGCTGCGACGATCGTTCTGTACCTGATTCTTTTAGACAACATCTCGGTTCTCCAGTCTTAAAGCCAAATAGGTTTGCGCGATATAAGGGACACGCTCTCATTCGGGTTAGCGAATCTTCGTGCGAAAAGCGGAAAAACCGGGGAAAGCTGGCGGCGTTTTGGGTTAGAATCTTCCGCAAATGAAGACCCGGGATATCACACGCATTCTTCAGGAATGGAGCGGAGGGGACCGTTCGGCTGCTGATCGTCTTTTTCCTCTTGTTTATGACGAGCTAAAGGTCCAGGCGAAGAAATATCTCAGCCGGGAACGGGACAATCACACCCTCCAGCCGACGGCCCTTGTACACGAGGCATATTTGAGACTTGTCGACCAGACCGACGTCCATTTGCGCGACAGGTGCCATTTCTTTGCTGTTGCAGCAACGGTGATGCGGCACATACTGGTAGACCACGCGCGGGCCGTCGGAGCTGTGAAAAGGGGAGGTACTGCAAAGAGATTGTCGCTTGACGAAGTGCAAGTCTCGACTGAAGAATGCGCCTCTGACCTTCTCGCCCTTGATGCGGCTCTCCGCAAGCTCTCGGAAGAGGACGACCGCAAGGGCCGTGTAGTTGAGATGTGTTACTTCGGAGGAATGAAACAGAGCGAGGTTGCCGAAGTCCTCGGCGTAGATCCCCGCACTGTGCGAAACGATCTTACGTTTGCGAAGCTGTGGCTCCTGAAGGAACTCACCGCTTCGGACGGATAGGGGGATTGCGGAATTGCTTAATCTACCGGCTTTTTCGCTTCTCTCATTGAGGCCGATGGAACCAGAACGAGAGAATAACCTCGAGCAGGTAGTTGCTGATGCCTGCGGGATCGAACCGAACGAAAGGCAGAGCTGGCTTGAGCAGAACTGCCCCGAATCACTTAGACCCGCGGTCGTTTCACTGCTCGATTACTCCTCGATGGTCGAAGGCTTTCTAAGAACGCCTGTCGAGAAGCGTTTCGGAGGGCTACTTTTTCAGGACAATGAGCACTTCCTGAATAAACGGTTCGGCAATTACAGGATCGTGAGGGAAATCGGGCGCGGCGGCATGGGAGCTGTCTTCCTTGGCGAGCGTGACGACGGAGCCTTTCGGCAACGTGTCGCGATCAAGATAATCCGCCAGTCGGTCGTAGACAGCCTTTCAAAGTCCCGGTTCCGTTCGGAACAACAGATACTTGCAACACTGAGCCATCCGAATATCGCAAAGCTCTTCGACGGCGGGATCACCGACGAAGGCGAGCCGTATCTCGTGATGGAGTATGTCGAAGGTGATGCTTTATCCGATCACATCAACGAAGAACAGCCGGCAATAGAAGAGAAACTGGCGCTGTTTCTCAAGGTTTGCGCCGCAGTTTCGTATGCGCACCGGAACCTGATCATCCACAGGGATTTAAAGCCCTCCAATATCATCGTGAAACCGGACGGCGAGCCTGTACTTCTCGACTTCGGGCTGGCAAAGATCCTGGATCCGGCCGCAGGTTCGGAAGACCGCACCCAGACAAGATTCCTCGCGCTAACTCCCAACTATGCGAGTCCCGAGCAATTCGAGGGCAAAAACGTATCTACATTGGCCGATGTGTATTCTCTCGGGGTCGTTCTGTACGAACTTCTGACCGAGAGGCCTCCGTTTTCGCTCCACGACAAGGAACTGAACGATATCCGCGAGATCGTAAATAACAGGGATCCGGTGCCGCCCGGGTCACTACCAATAGCGGACGCTTCCCGGATCAAGGGCGATCTCGATGTGATCGTTTTGAAGGCGCTCAGGAAATCGCCCGAGAACAGGTACGAATCCGTCGAAAAGCTGGCTGAGGACTTGGAGAGGTACCTGAACGGGCTTCCGATACTGGCCAGGCCTACTACAAATCTGTACAGAACAGCGAAGTTCCTTCGGAGGAACAAGCTTGGAGTTGCGGCCGCGGCCGCGGTCGGTTTTTCCCTGGTCGGGGGAATCGCGGCCACGGTTCGCCAGTCGCGCCGTGCAAACCGGCATAGGGTTGCAGCGGAGAAAAGATTCTCCGAAGTGCGCGAGCTGGCTAATTCGTTCCTTTTCGAAGTTTATCCGAAGATCGAACAGCTGAAGAGTTCGACCGAGGCAAAAGAAGAGGTTGTCCGGATCGCGCTCAAGTATCTCGACAATCTTTCAGCCGAGGCCTCGGGTGATCGTGATCTGCTGCGCGAGCTTTCGGTGGCGTATCAGAAGATCGGAGATGTCCAGGGTAATCCATCATTCTCACACTTGGGAGACATGAAGGGCGCCCTGTCGAGCTACAACAAGGCGGGCTCGATCCTTTCGAATCTGCTCGACGCTGACAATAGTGAACCGGATTTGCTCGATTCACTCGCGTCGAATCTTCAGGCAAAGGCGCTCGTTCTATGGTGGCTCGATTCAACCGGTGAAGCTCTTGCCACGTTTAACGAAGCTCTAATGATCCGACGTGCGCTGGCGGAGCGATATCCAGACTCGAAGGCAATCTCTGAAGGACTGGTCCGTCTTCAGCTGCGGCACGGTGAGATCCCCTGGTGGGAACATAGAATTGGAGAGGCGCTCGAGATATACGGAGAGGCGGTCGATTACGCCGAAAAACTTGTACAAAGGCGGCCGGGGGATAAAGTGGCGCTTGGCCTGCTCGCTGAATGCCTTACCGCAATAGGGGTGGTTTACAATGACCTGCTTGAATTTGAGACGGCCGAGCGATGCTACCTTCGCGCAGAGAGCATTCTGAAACCACTATGCGAACGGAATCCCGAGGATTACCTCCTAGCGCGCGGCCTCTATAGTGTCTACAACCGTTTCGCGGAACTCCATATCATCCGGCGCGATGGACGGCGGACCGAGCATTACTCGATAAAAGGTATCGAGTTGATAGAGGGTCTTGCGGCTACTGACTCGCGCGATCTGTGGTCGGCCCGACATCTCTCGATCGGCTACACGAATCTCGGACAGGCCCAGTATCTGAACGGCGATTACAGGGGTTTAATAGAGAGCTTCGAACTCGCGATGCAGATCGTAGGCAGACTAAAAGATAGCTTTCCGGAGAACGAGCATTTGCGGAACTACGCCCTCTGCCACCGGGAAATAGGAAGAGCGCAGCTGGAGCTTGGCCTAATCGATGCCTCACTGGCATCACAAGAGACTGCGCTCATGGCCTACCGAGAGATCATGGCCGCCACTACGAGCGGTACGCTTCTAAACGATCTCGCGGAAATCCATCGCTTGCTAGGCCGCGCGTACATCGCAAGAGGCGATGCGCTTCAAGCGAATCAGCAGTACGAGAAAGCGGTTGCCGTGTTTGAATTGCTAAGAAAGAAAGGTTTCATGTCGGAGCTGGACAAGCGGGATGCCGCCGAAGTCACCGCCGAATACAGAAGATACTTTTCGGCGCGGTAAGCGTCGCGGTCGAAGCGTCACCCTTCTCTAGTCGCGTATACTGACTCTCTCGAAGCAAGATTTGTCAGTATTCACTGGCAGGATGGGGTCCGAGCTGCAACGCGAGGAGACTTTCCAGCTTTCCGGAAGGTACTAACTATGAGCCGGCAGTAGTGTTTATCCTCTTCACTTTGTTTAATTCAAATTCGTACAACATGATCACCGAGATTAGAGCCCACTGATAAAGAATTGAAACCTGAGATTGGATCGTCGGGGTTTCAAGGAGAAGGGATCAATGAATAGGAATCGGGATCGGCAAATCAAATGAGATCATTGGAATTGAAGACTCGCGATGACCTATTCTCGGCAGCGCGTATGACTCGGTGCAGCTACCCTGTTTATCTTGTCGATCCTTTTTACCTCTTTATTTAGCAGGGATGAAGGAGATCGATAGGGAATTGATAGTTGAGAATTGATGATGAAAGATCCTACGATCTCGGGACCCGTTACGGAAGCTCTTACTTTCTTTGCCCGAAATCAACGAACCCATTCCCAATTCTCAAGTATCCATCTAGTTCATCCTGTCGATCCTTTATTCTCTCTTTATTTAACAGGGATGAAGGGGGTAAAGGAGTTGGCTGATGCCGACCGAGAGGACAGGGCTTAAAAGAAGAGAGAACAGGATGGACAGGATCGAAAGGATCAGCGCTTCCGGATGAATGCGTCGCCTAGTGCTTCGCAACGCAGGATCCTCAATCCAGCCATCTTAAATACCCTGTCCATCCTGTTCTCTTCCTCTATCGGAACAGGGGTAAAGGGGGTGAAGGAGATTGCAGCATTCGAGTAGTCGCGTTGACTGGCACTCCCGAGCGTTCGGGCTCGGCAGAAGCGATCTCCTTAACCCCCTTCATCCCTGTTAATTTACGCTGACCGAA
>JAGFIQ010000148.1 GCA_024103495.1 Aridibacter famidurans | reverse complement strand
TTGTAAATATTTGAAAATACGACCTTTGCGATCTCGTCCGAGAGGTGCTGAAAGACGTGGAAGCTGATGACCGCGTCGGCCGATGAATCCGGGATCGAAGCAAGTCCCGCATCATCGCCGAGGACATACTCGATGTTCTCTGCCGCGTTTATGATCTTCGCGCAGGCGAGCGCGCCTTCGGAGATGTCGACTGCGTAGATCTTCCCAACTTGAGGCGAAAGCGCCTTCGAAAGGAAGCCGGGACCGCAGCCCCAGTCGATCAGCGTCCCGGCGCCTTCAAGCTTTTCAAGAAGGAATGCGTCCCGGATCTTCTCCCTCGAGACACGGGCGTCGTTTGCGATCGCCTCAAGGTACTCGTCCTTCGAAAGTCCTTTGTATTTCGGATCGTCGGGAAACAGGAAGTAATGCGGGCTGAGGTCGAGCACCCTAAGCGCCCACTTGCGTTTCGAGCGCTCCGGCACGCGCTTGAGAAACGCGGGGACCCATCTCGCGCCGAGGAAGTTCTGTTCGTCCTTCCCCAGCGTCGCGCCCCACTTCAGAAGGTCGAATGCCTTGCCCATATCTGACCCGGAAGCTCTATCCCCGCTTCCAGCGGACGCCGTCCTTCGTGTCCTCGAGGATGATGTTCATCTCCGCAAGCCGGTCGCGAATCTCGTCGGCCTTCGCGAATTCGCGGTTCGAACGAGCCTCTTCGCGTTCGGCGATCAACGCGTCGATCTCCTCGTCCAAGACTTCGTCGGAGTCCTCGCCGAGTACCGCAAGAACCGAATCGAACTTTTCAAGTGCAGCGAGCACCGCGTCGCGCTCGCCCGTAGACAAGCGCCGGTCGGCGAGCAGGCTGTTCACCTCGCGCACCAGATTGTGGATCGCGGCGAGCGCCTGCGATGTGTTGAGGTCGTCGTCCATCGCGGACTCGAATTCCTCGAGAGCCCTCGCAGACGCCTCGATCGCAACGGATTCTCCATTCTCTTCCGTAGGAGTTTCGCGCACCAGCCTTCGGAAATTCCGGAGCCTCTCGACAGCGGATTCTGCTCCTTTCAGGCCTTCGAAAGTAAAGTTCAACTGCTTGCCATAGGGCACGGAAAGAAGAAGATACCTGATCGCGAGCGGCGAGAACCCGCGCTCGCGTATGTCGCGGAACGTGTAATCGTTCCCGAGCGACTTCGCCATCTTTTCGTTGTCGATCTTCAGGAACTCGCCGTGCAGCCAGTATTTCGCAAACGGCTTGCCGGTCGCGCCCTCGCTCTGGGCGATCTCGTTCTCGTGATGCGGGAACTGCAGATCGATGCCCCCGGCGTGTATGTCGAAGGTCTCGCCGAGGTACTTCATCGACATCGCAGAGCATTCGATATGCCATCCGGGCCGGCCGCGCCCGAAAGGCGCGTCCCAACCGGTCGCTTCGGGGTCTTCTACCAGCTTCCACAATGCGAAGTCGCGGGCGTCCTCCTTGTCGTACTTGTCGGTGTCCACGCGCGCGCTTCCGCCCTCGATGTTGCCCTCGAAACTGATCTTCGAAAGCTTGCCGTATTCCGGGAAGGCGGAGATCCGGTAATAGATCGAGCCGTCCGACTCGTACGCCTTCCCGTTCTCGAGAAGCGTGCTGATGATATCGATCATCTCGCCTATGTGGTCCGTCGCGCACGGCTCGACATCGGGCTCGAGGCAGTTCAGCGCCGCCATATCCTCGTGGAATGCGACGATGTACGGAGCGGTCATCTCGCCGATGGCGATCCCTCGCTTCGCCGATTCGTCGATGATCCGGTCGTCGACGTCGGTCAGGTTCATCACGTATGTGACGTCAAAGCCCTTGAACTTCAGATAACGGTGGAGAATGTCGCCGAATATGAAGGTCCGGAAGTTGCCGATATGCGCGAAGTTCCAGACCGTCGGGCCGCAGATATAGACCTTCGCCTTCCCCTCTTCGAGAGGCTTGAAGTCTTCGATCTGCCGCGACAATGTGTTGTAGAACCTCAGCATACGGTCTTCTCCCGGGCGAAAACCAATATGATACATCAAAGGGGGAAAACCTCGGAATGCGCGGCTAATTGACCAATGTCCATTGATCAATGACCAATGAGGTCAGTACCCGGAGCGGTAGCGACCGGACTTCGGTTGACCAATAAAATCAGTACCGGGAGCGGTAGCGACCGGCGCTCTTATCGCCGTTGCACGACGAACGTTGACCGATCACACGCCCCTTCGGTGCCCGTCCGTCGTCGCGCAGCGACGACCTGCCTTTAGCCGCGGGTGGAGCGAAGCGGAACCCGCGGATTTCGTCGCATCGTCCGCGCATAGCGAAGCGATTGCATGATCTTGAACGGTATCGTCGGCCCCGTTTACGACGCTTCCCGGCGTTCGCGCTTCGCGCTCAATGCAGCCCGAAGGGCTGCTCTAAACGGGGTGATGTAGGGAGTCCCGGCACTCGCGCTTCGCGCTCAATGCAGCCCCAAGGGCTGCTCTAAACGGGCGTGGCCGGAAAGGCGGGATTCCGCCGCTCGGTACTTCCGACAGCGTGGGGACCTTAAAGTCGTTCACTATCGACTCGCCTCCGCCGCATCCAGCAGCCAGACGTTCGATTCCGATTCGCGAAGCGTGAAATAGACCGTTTTGCCGTCCGGGCTGACCGCGATGTTCCTTACGTAGCCTTCGATCTCGGGAAATGCGCCAATGATCTCGCCTGAAGAGACATCCGCGAACAGAGGCCGGCCGTCGCGCAGGAAAAGCAGACGGCGGCCGTCGGGCATCCAGCTTGGAAGGGAAGTGTAGTCCGTAAGTCGTTTATACTCACCGGTTTCAAAGCTGTACACACCGACCCCCGACCCCGCATTCAGATCGAAGTTTCCGGCGACCATCTTTCCGTCCGGGGACCAGTCCCAAACCCGGAAGAAACCGCCGTTCACCACCTTCGGCAGCTTCATTTTCACTTCAGCCTTGCCCGTCGTCGCGAACTTCTCCATATCGAGTAGAAAGACTTGTTCGCTCGAGTCGTAGGAAAGGGTTTTTCCGTCGGGAGACCAAGCGGGGATCGAGGCGATCGTCTGCGTGTCGGTTAGTCTCACGAGCCCGCTGCCGTCCAGGTTCATCAGCCAGATCTGGTAGATCCCGCTGCGGTCTGAGGCGAACGCGATCTTCTTTCCGTCGGGAGAGATGCGCGCGTATCTGTCGAAGGCCGGGTCGTTCGTAAGATCGTTCAGCGCTCCGGTCGCGCCGTCGACGAATACCAGGTCGTCCTGAGTCTCGCGTACAAGGCGCGCGATGAATCCCGAGCCGTCGGGTACCATCTGCGGCGCGGCGATCTCAAAATCGCCGCGGGTCAGCCATTTCGGCTCACTTGCGAGCCGTCCGTCGGGGCCGAGTTCAGCGGTCAAGATGTTTGAACGCACTGAGGTCTGGACGTAGATGAGGCGCTTTCCGTCAGCCGAAAACGCAGGATGGCGGTTGAACTTTGCGGGTGTCGGAACGCTTTCGTGCTCGCCCGCGGCTTTGCCGCTCGATGTATCGACCGGCACTCGCCAGAAGCCAGTGTTCCCGCCTCGGTCGCTCGCGTAGTATAGGAAGTTTCCGGCGGGAGACCATTTCGGATTCCAGTTGGTGTTGCTTTCGGAGGCGATATCCAACGCCTCGCCTCCCTCGGCAGGTATGGTCGCGACGATCCTTTTTCCGCGGTCTTCGGTGTACCAGAAAGCGATCCGCTTTCCGTCGGCCGACCAGGAAGGCTGGTGCGCGTAATTGTCGATCAGGATCCGTTTTTCGCCGGAGTTGATATCGACGACCCAGATCGCGCTAGGCGTGCGAACGGCCGGAACATCCTGGAACCTCGTGGAGATCGCGATGCTCTTTCCGTCAGGCGACCAGGAAGGGTCATAGCCGGTGTCCGCCACCCGCCTCGGGTTTTCGCCGGTCGCGCCCATCACGTAGACCCCGGACGGTTCGCGCTCCGATCTGAAAGCGATCGAAGATCCGTCCGGTGAGAACGCCGGCATCGTATCGTCGGCTTCGGACGATTCGGTCAGGTTTAGTTCATTCGATCCGCCGATCCTCAGTAAGTAGATATCGAAATCGCCGTCCTTGTCGGAGGCGTAGATGAAAGAACTTCCATCCGGCGAAAGGGAGGGATAGACCTCGGTGCCGCTCTGAAACGTCAGCTGGAGGCTACGGGCTTTGCTCCAGTCTGTGCCTTTGCCGCCCCAGGGATATAGAAAATAGAACGCGGCGCCCGCGATTATCGCGAGCGCAAGAGCTGCCGCGACCTTCATCGGACTGACGACCCGGCGGCGAAAATTTCTTATCATGCCGGAACTTGTCGATACGAAAGGCGACGAATCGATCTCGCGCCGTATCCGTTTCAGATCCGCTTTCAGGTCGTCCGCCGACTGGTAGCCCATCGACGGATTCTTCTCGAGCAATTTCATCACGATCCGGTCGAGATCCGCGGGCACCTCCGAGTTCTTTGTCCCGGGCGCGGGAGGCAATTCAGTAAGGATCTTGCTGAACGTCGCCCTTCGGTCGGATTCCTTGAACGGGTTCTCGCCGGTAAGCAGTTCGTACAACACGACGCCGCAGCTCCACAGGTCGGTCCTGTGGTCGATCTTTTCTCCGCTTAACTGCGCAGGAGACATGTAAGCAGGTGTCCCGATGATCGAGCCCTTGCGGGTCGAGAGAAACAGCTTGTCGTCTCCCGGTTCCGGCTCGGTGAGTTTGGCGAGTCCGAAATCCAGGATCTTTACATAGCCGTCCTCGCGGAGCATAAGGTTCTCCGGCTTTATGTCCCTGTGGATGATGCCGTTCTTGTGCGCGGCCGAGAGCGCTCCGCAGACCTGTATGAAGATAGAGACCGCGTCGCGGACCTTCACGCGTCCGCGGGTCAGGTCGCGGATCGTACGGCCTTCGACTAGCTCGGTGGCGATGAAGTTAGTTCCGTCGAATCGGCCGACGTCATAGATCGTCACGATCCCGGGGTGATTGAGCCGCGAGATCGCCCTCGCCTCGACCTCGAAACGCTTGACGGGCTCGCTTCCTCCGCCGAGGCCCGCGGTCAGGATCTTGAGAGCGACATTGCGTTTGAGCTTCTCGTCGAAAGCCTGATAAACCTCGCCCATACCGCCTGTTCCGATGAGCGATTCGACCTTGTACGCGCCGATGGTCTTTCCGACGTATGAGAACGCGGTCCCTACGTTTGCGCGGGCCAGATTCTCGGCGGCAAGGTCCATCGCCGATCGTTCGAGAAAAGATTCGGATTCCTTCTGCGCCTCGACCAGCGCAAGAACCTTATCGCGAAGCTCATCATCGCCTCCGCAGGATTCGCGAACGAAATCCGCGCGCCGCTCCTCGGGCATCTCGAGGGCCGCGTCGACAAGTTCGTCGATCTTCTTCCACCGTTCGGGATCCATCAGTCGTCGCGGTTCAGTTCAAGGTATAGCCACGCTTTCGCCTTCTTCCACTCGCGCATTACGGTGATCGGCGCGACCGAGAGGACCTCGGCCGTCTCTTCGACGGAAAGCCCCCCGAAAAACTTCAGCTCGACGATCCTCGCCTTTCGCTCGTCGAACTCGGCCAGTGTCTTCAAGGCATCGTCGAGCGCGAGGATCTCTGGGTCGCCGTCGTCCGCCATCGCTTCCGCATTTCCGATCGAGACCCTGATCAAGGCCGTGCCGTCCTTCTTCGGCCTTTTGCGCGCGAAATCGACGAGTATCCGCCTCATCATCCCCGCCGCGACCCCGAAGAAATGGGCACGGTCGTTCCATTCAGCGTTCTTCCAGCCGATCAGACGTACAAATGCCTCGTTCACGAGTGCCGTGGTCTGCAGCGTATGCCCCTTGCGCTCGCGGGCCATGTGCCTGCGGGCGATCCTGTGAAGCTCGGCGTGGACGATAGGCGCGAGCTCATCAAGCGCGGCTCGATCTCCTTCGCTCCACAGCCGCAGCAGCTGAGTGAGGTCTTGATCCCTGGAGGGTTCCATCAGGTAAGTGCCTTAAAAATGAACGCGTTAAATCTAGCACGAAAGCAAGTCGGGGAAAAGATTCTCGGGGAGATGATAGTTTCTCGTTCCCCTGTGCGCATTCAGGCGTGTAGGGGCAAGATCGGCCGCGCGGCCGAGACAACTTCGATCCAAACGCTCAATACCGGAGGCGGCTGCCCCAGCCGCGCTCTGGCACAAGGAGAAATACAAATGGCCCATAGGGAAACGCTTCAGAACAAAGAGCTGCAGGCCGCAATGCCCTCGGCGACTCATATTTACACGGTGTCCACGAATGTCGGTTACGGATATAAGAACATGTCCGAAGACGTGCGGCTGGTCCAGTTCTTCATCAATACTTCGATCGAAAGCCTGGCGGATTCCTGGCACGACCGGCCGAAGAAACTCGTCACGGACGGGATCTTCGGCGGGAAGACCTGGGGTGCGATAAAGGCGTTCCAAAAGCTCGCTATCACCGCGGTCGCGGACGGGATGATAAGCCCCGTGGACGGCGTCCGGATCGAAACACCTAAGCACAAGATGGTCTTCACGATGTACCTCCTCAACTGGTACTACTGGATGGACAAGCCGGAGTTCTTCAACGACATCCGCAGGGACCCGGCGCTTCCGGGCGAGCTCCGGGAGTACCTGTCCGGACCGCTTCCAAATCTTATGTAGGTCGCGTTCATTACAGATAAAACGCATTCGGGAGCTATTTGCGATGGCAGACAGGTACGAAAGGGTCAGATACGAAGCGGCAACTGTCGCGTTGAGGGAAGAGGCGAAGGGCGTGCGCGAGGAAGGCGCTCAGAACCGGGGTCCGGAGATCGATAGGTATCTCGAACGTTCGCACGCGCCCAAATCCGCCGGATACAACTGGTGCGGGTTCTTCGTCTATTACTGCTACTCGGAGGCGGCGCAGGCTTTTTCGGCGCCCTTGCCCTTCAAAGCCGGGGAGGTCTGGAGCGGGACAAAACTAAAGAAGTGGGCGGCAAACAACCCCGTGCACGTGATCGGTTCGGGACCGTATATGCCGGGCGACATATACGTGATGAACTGGGGCCACATCGGAATGATCATCTCCCACAACGGCGGGAACATCGTGAATACCGTCGACGGCAATCAATCGCAGATGGACAAGGGCAAGAGCCTGAAACAGAGGACCCGGGACATCAACGACATGGCGGTGATAATCCGCATTGTCGATACGGGCGAACCGGGCTACGGATGGATCGGCTGATCTGAACTGGTCTTCGAACGAGCATTCATCCGGGGAGAACATTGGCAGAGCCGCCGAATGGCTGAACGGCGGTGAATGGCGGCGGCGTTCGTTTGGGCGGAAGCGAACGCCGCAGCGCTTTCAAGTGGTATCCTGTATCAGGTCGAAAGACCCTGATTCCGATACAGGAGGAAATGCTGATGAGCGTCGGACGCTACAGGCATATCGCCGCGGTCGGCCAGCAGGATGACACCTGCTGCTGGGCGGCCTGCCTAGAGTGGTGGGCAAGGGCTACGGGAAGGGAAGAGACGGAGCAGTGGATCCTTATGGAGGACTACGACCAGCTCTGGATGAACAGCTCGGACGGAACGATCACTCGCGAGGGAATGATCTCTCTTGTCAGCGACAGCAGATGGGATATGGCCCATCAGGTTCTGCCGGACCGCAGCCATATGACGAGGGCCGTGTTGTTCGCATTCCTTCGTTCCGGCCCCGTATATACGGGTTTCTATGACCGGAACGTCACGGGAAATCACGTGAACGTGATCTACGGAATGGACGATGCCGAGACCAACCCTCAGATCTTTGCGATGGAACCCGCTGCCTCTCAAAACGAAGACGGGAGCTTTAGGGGCCGGCACGTGCATCGCAGTCTCAATTACTACCGTACCCAGGGCGAGATCATTCTGGCGTCGCCAAGGCAGGCTGCCGGACGCTGAGGGGCCTGATATCCGGCCCGACAAACGACTCTCTGGCCCGATCGGAGAAGAGCAGTTCTTTCGAATAGAACTCCAGGGGGTAATTCTTGCCAAAGGCGCTGATCAGCTCATTGCAGGAGCTGACCGGATCCCGATCCGGATCTGCCGTGACAAAGGCGTGGACGGTTCTGATCCAGAAGACGGTCATCGTCTCGTGAAACGGCATCTCCTTCTCTTTGTCCACGCCGAAGGCGTCGAGCAGCCTGAGTATCCCTTCTTTCATTAACAGGTATGCGGTATCCGCATCGTTCGCGCAACATAAGAAGTAAGCGACGATGAGGTGTTCCGGATGTCCCCACGCATCCCGCTTTATCGTTCCGGCTTCAAACCGCTCAAGCACCTCGCGTAACTCATTTTCGGTTGCATATTCCATTTCATTTCCTCCCAAAAACGGAAAAGCGGACCGCCGATATAGCGGTCCGCTGTCGGAGATTTGATTATATTACCGTTCGTCCCTGGGCGCCAACGGCCTCAGGCGGCCTTGCGCACGTCCTCGTCGTTGAAGTCAGCCATGAACAAGTACTTCTTCCATTCGGGCCTCGATTCGGCATAGTGGCAAAGCAACACGTGGTCAAGGCCGAGCCGAAGCAGCTTCTGAGATGTCAGCAAAGGCATCCTCGCCTGTTCCGGCGTCCTGTTGCCCTTGCGCTGGTTGCACCGCACGCAGGCCGTCGCAAGGTTCTGCGGCGTGGTCGTGCCGCCCTGGGCCCTCGGCAGGATATGGTCGAGCGTTAGGTCCTTTGCGTGCTTGTGGTCGCCGCAATACTGGCACCTGTACCGGTCGCGGATGTAGATCCGTGCGCGCTTCATAGTGTTCTCGCGGCGTCGCCTGCGCACGTGCACGTATTCCCTGAGGCGGACCACCGAGGGCACCTTGAACGCGGTCGAAGGTGAACGAAGCACGTTGTCGCCGTCAAATTCTTCGACAAACAGTTTTCCGCAAACCTGCATACAGATGGCCCGCGCGACACCGATCGTGCCGAGCGGCTCATACGAAAAATTAAGAAGCAAAACCCTACCCGTTATCAATTCGTCTACCTCCGCTACTGCGTGAACTGCTAAGCCGGGAATTTTCCGCAGTCACAATATCTTGGATATAGCTGATCCAACGGCACTATATTAACGAATTTCTTGGCGCATTGCATATGAAATAGTCGTAAACGGGCCTGCCCGATCGGCCACTCACGGCTTATCGCGAAAATGATCGTATCCCGCAGCGTCCAGCCTGCAGCCGGTTCCTTCGACGATCATCTCGAATGTTGAAGGGTCCGAGACGATCTCTCCAACAACGAAACAGCCGAGATCCTCGACGTCTTTTCGCTTCTCGGCCGGCGCGGTGAAAAGCAGCTCAAAATCTTCTCCACCGTTAAGCGCGGCATCCAGCGGTGAGCCGAACGGAAGCAAAATATCGGGATCGATCTTCTCCAGACACGGATCGATGGGGACCTTCTCGCCATAGACGACAGCGCCTTTCCCGGACTGTTCGCAAATGTGCCGTAAGTCCGACGAAAACCCATCGCTGAGGTCGATCATCGATGTCGCTAACTTGCTTACTCGCAACATGTTGCCTAATACGAGCTGAGGTGTCGGTTTAAGCTGTCTAGATATAGGGTCCTGACTGTCGATTCCCTTTTCTGTATTCACTCTTGCCTTTGATTCGAGAATCCGAAGTCCGCCTGCCGCCCCTCCGAGGGGCCCCGAAACGCAAATGAGTTCGCCCTCCCGTGCACCGCTTCTAAGCACCGCCGAGTTCGAGGGGCAGGAGCCAAGTACGATCGAATCGATGACCAGCCTTTCGGGGCAGCGAGAGATGTCTCCGCCGGCGATCCTAACGCCGAACTCCTGCGCTAACCCATTGATTCCATTGTAGAAAGCGAACAGGAAGTCTTGATCCCAGAGACGGTCCGGAATTCCCATCGAGATCAGCGCCCAGTTAGCCTCACCTCCCATTGCCGCGATGTCGGAAAGTGAAACCGCCAATGATTTGTGGCCTACAGACTCCGTAGGCGCCCATTCAAGTCTGAAATCGATCCCTTCGACAAGCATGTCGGCGGTGACAAGAAGATCGTGTCCGTTCGCGGATGGGAGCACGGCGCAGTCGTCGCCGGCGAGATCAAATTTAAAGTTCTGCTTTAACTTTTTAAGGAAATCGAACTCGTTCATCTAATTATCCATTGACATAAATCAATTATATTCATAGAATAACGGCGGCAAAAATACCTTTCCACATTAACACAACAGGAAAACAGATGGGACAACCTTCAGTGGCTATTCCAGAGAAAATTTTCTTTAAAATCGGCGAGGTTTGCGACATTGTTGATGTCCAGGCACACGTGCTCCGGTATTGGGAAACCGAGTTCCCGATGCTCTCGCCGCAGAAGAATCGTTCGGGCCAGAGGACATACCGCAGAAGGGATGTCGAGATCGCTCTTCGGATCAAGGAGCTCCTATACGAAGATCTCTACACGATCGCCGGCGCCAAGAAGCGGCTTCAGAAGGAAATGCGGGAGGCGAGCCGTCTGAAGATCGTCAAATCGGATGCAGGTGGCGAGAAGGAGTACATCAAGCCGGTCAAGGGGGATGAGGAAATAGAAGATCAGGAACTCGATATTGAGGACATGGAACTCGGTTCCATCGATGATGATACAGAAGGGGGAACTGCTCCTGCTATCAACGATGAGACCCGTGAAGCTCTCAAGTCGCTGGCCGCCCAGCTGCTTGAGTTGAGAGAGATGCTGAAGAACCGCCAGACCGAAGGATCCGGTGAAGAGAAGAAGAAGGGCGAAGCCGGTTGACATACTCGCGCCCTGTCAATAATCTCTTAGTGTTAACGGGGCGTAGCGCAGTCTGGTAGCGTGCTTCCTTGGGGTGGAAGAGGTCGTGAGTTCAAATCTCGCCGTCCCGAAATTATCCCCGAAAAAGAGGCTTATCTTGAGCCTCTTTTTCGCTTCTGAGCAAACAAAAGAGGCCGTCCGGTTCCGGACGGCCTCTCGTCACTCTCACCCGAACCTTTCCTAGTCAGGCTTCACCGACACGAAAAATGTCTGTCCACGTCTGGAGATCAGCAGCAAAACTGCCCGATCGCCTGATCGGGCGATCGCAGCGCGCGCTTCCTCCAGTGAATCGACCATCTCGCGGTTGATCTCCATCACAACATCGCCGCGCCTGAGCCCCTTTTCCGCGGCCGGTCCGCCCGGGCTTACCTGCGTTATCAGCAGCCCCTGTACCTCCGGAGGCAAGCCGATCCTTTCGGCTGCTTCCGGAGTAAGCGGCTGAAGCGTTATTCCGAGCTTTCCGCCGCTATCGGAAGAGTTCTCAGGCTGTTGAGGGCTCTCGCTCCGCCCGGCTGCCTGTTCACTTTTGAACTCGCCCAGCGTTACCGAGACTTCCTGCTCCTGACCGTCACGGGCGATCAGCAACTTGACCTCGGTTCCAGGTAATGTGCCGGCTACCTTGTTCCGAAGGAAATTGCCGTCCTCTACATCTTCACCGTTGAACTTCCGGATGATGTCGCCGCGCCGCAGGCCGGCCGTATCCGCGGCGCTGTCCTTCTGCACATTGGAAATGACCACACCGCGCGTAGAATCAATACTAAGCGCTTCAGCAAGGTCGGACGTGATGTCCTGGATGTTGACGCCGAGCAATCCGCGGCGGACCTCGCCGGTTTCGATCAGCTGGACCATCACCGACTTGGCCATGTTCGAGGGTATCGCGAAGCCGATGCCGATATTGCCGCCGGAGCGCGAAAGGATCTGGGAATTGATGCCTACCAACTCCCCGTTCACGTTAACCAGTGCTCCTCCCGAGTTGCCCTGGTTGATCGGTGCGTCGGTCTGAAGGAAATCCTGGAATGAGCTCGATGCGTCGCTGAGCCCCGTCCTGCGGCTCTTCGCGCTGATGATCCCGGACGTCACCGTCTGACCGATTCCCAGGGGATTCCCGATCGCGAGGACTATGTCGCCGATTCGCACCGCGTCCGAATCGCCGAGCTTTAAAAAGGGAAGTCCGGTCGCTTCGACCTTCAGAACAGCGAGGTCGCTCGGCGGGTCCGACCCGACGACCTTCGCGTCGAAAGAACGGCCGTCGGTCATCTCGACGGTTATCCGGTCCGCGCCGTCGATCACGTGGTGGTTGGTCAGGATCGTACCGTCATCCTTGACGAGGACGCCCGAGCCGAATCCTCTGGAAGGCCTTTGTTCCGCTCGGGGTACGTCCTGGGGTATTAGATCGTCGAACGGGATTCCCGAGGTCTGATCTCCCGTCCCTCCGCGGTTGATCGCGGTGATCTGGACGACCGCGGGGGTCGTCTTCGCGACGACGTCCGCGTAAGAGGTTCTCACGCCGTCGACGACAACCGGAACGACCGGCGATTCCACGCCCGTGTCCGCCCCGGTGTTGGCCGCACCGCTTCCAAGCCACCCGGTTCCGCATCCGGCCAATGCTGCCGAAGCGGCTAAAACCAAGGGCGCCGCTATGGATTTTCGCAGATTTGAACTTCGTTCTGACATTTCGCAAACTCCGGCAAATTAAGATCAAAAACTGAATTGTATAGCACTTGGGCCGCCATTTGAAGGATCGTTTCCGTATCGCAATCCTCTACGACCCCGCAGCGGCCGCAGTTCCGCCTTGAAGCCGGATCCTGAAAAAGTAAGAGCCGGCACGCGAACAGCTGCCGGCTCCCGGGACCCTTCTTGTACTTTGCGACTACGGGATGTCGATCCCCAGTTCCTTTCCGATCAGGGTGAATTGAGGATGCTTTCTCGACTTGATGAACTTCGCTGCCGTCTGCGAAAGCGCCGTGACCAGCATCGGCAGGACGATCGAAGGATCGCTCGGCACAAAGGCCGTTACCGCGTTCTTCATCAGCCGGCCGAACACTTCGGTGTGGGTGGCGCCGATCGAAGGAGTGCGAACATCAAGCGGCACAGCGTCGGTGTTCACGGAGATCGCATACTTGTGTCCTCTGGGTGAGGACTGTGTGATGTACGCGGACATGTCCGTGGCATTCAGCATTTTCTGACCGCTGATGCTCCCGAGCGAGATCACCCCTGAATTCCTTGTCTTCTGTGAGATCTGCATCATCTCGAGGGCGTCCTGCGAAATGTCGAGTGTGAACTGGATCTTCTTCTCGAAACGGCAGCGGTTGATGCCTACGGAGAGCGGTGTCGCGAGTAGGTCGGGACAATAAACCGGAACGCGTGCTTTGAAGGCCGAGGTCAGGATCCCATCTTCGTGGGCGATCTCGGCAAGTTCGCGGCCTACGAGATGCAGAAACTCGCGAACCGAGTAAGCTCTCGAGAGCTCGAGCTGATTTATCACGCTTCCGATCCATTCGTCGGCTTCCTGATACTCCTCGTCATTCGCAAGGAGATCCCCGATCCTGGTCACGTCCGCCGCCGCAAGCTCCTCGTCATCCATGCTGGGGTGTGCCTGGTAATGGCTTCGTCCAAGCGTCTCGTGAATGTCGTGGAAAAGAACCGTACCCGACAAGACCAGCACGTCGACGAACCTGTTCTTGATGATGTAAGCGAACAGCCGCCGCATGCCGGACGGGACCAGATTGTCCGTGCCGCACATATAGATCGTGACGTTGTCGTCAAGCATGTCGATCCAGATACGGTGGGCTTCTGCGATCTGCCTGGCGCCGAATCCGGCGCCTTCCATCTTTTCAAGGAGACCTGCTACGGAGCGGTCTCTGTCAACTGGGATGGGGCGGGTGGGTACTGTTAAAAATTTAGAGGATTTAGACTTTTTCTTCGCTACCATGGTCTCTCCGGTTACTACCCGAGTTCAAAATCTGCCGAAACAAAAAACCCTATTTTTATATTAAATCTGAGGATTTGGCAAACCCGGGTCAAACGGCAGGCGACGTCCCTTTGCGGTCCGGCCTCACCATCCGTCCGATTCAAATGCCGTGGATTAAATTCGGATCTAAAGAGCGCTCGGTGATCTTCAGCAGGACGGGAAGATACTCCGCCGTTTGAACTTACGAGTTCTGCCTAGACTAACACAATTCAAGCGCAATTTGGGGAGTTTTCTATGAAGGCCGTCAGGATTTATGGCACATCCGTTGCACCCTCAGGGAATCCGGGCGCGAAAAAAAGAGGTCAGACCTCCCATCGGCCCTAAAACAAACGGTTTACAGATGCGGTAGGCGGACGGCAATCGTTCAAAATGCCATTACTTGTCAAGAAAAGGTGTCAATTATTGTCAGTAAGACCTGACCGCGTCCCGGAACGGAGTTGCTAAATGAAGAATAACCAAGAAGGCTTTTCGCTCATAGAACTACTGCTCGTCGCCGTGATCATCATGGTCCTTTCGTCGATCGCCGTCCCGTATCTGATGTCCGCGGTCGGAGCGGCTGAGAATGGAAATGCATATGCCAGCCTGAAGACGTTCTCGGCTGCACAGGTCAACTACTACACCGCCAACGGACGATACGCGCGTCTCGACGAGCTGAACACCGCGGAAAACAACCGCCTGGGAACAACGGTCGGAAACGAGGTTGTGAGAGGTATCTACACTTTCGCCATGAGCCCCGCTGCGCCGACCGACACCGAACTCAGGGAGAACTTCACGGTGATCGCGTCTAAGGCTTCAAACTATCACAACCAGCCGTACGTCATTTCCCTCGACGCCAGCGGGCAGATCACAGAGATCTTCCCCTGATCGAAGCGATTTCAGGACGGGCCGGATGCTTGTCCGGTCCGTCGTCCCTTACCAAATTCCTCCCCGCCGCCCGCCGCAAAGCGCCAACATCATGAACCTATTTGAAGACCTTGTAGAAGAGCTCAAGGAAGAGAATCTCCTCGAGGAGACGGTGATCGAATCGCGATCCGCGAAGAATTCCGAACGGCCCGTCGCAGTAAGGAGTTCCGAGCCGGCCACAGCTCCTGCGGACCCAATAACGGATCCGGCGGATCTCGAAGGATCCGGGCTCGAGTCGTTCGAGCTTGAATACTCGGGTTCGTCTTCAGAGGACTTCGAGATCGAATTCAATAATTCGGAGCCCGGACCGGTTGCACAGGCTTCATTCGAATCTTCGACCGCAGAAGAAAAGGGGCCGGCTGTGAGATCGCCGCTTCTCAACCGTCACGAGGGTGAATCCGGGAAGGAGTACTTCCGGAGAAGGGCAACCGATGAAGTGAAGACCCTGCAGATGGTCGATCACATCATCACGAGGGTAGAGAAGGAACAGGCAAGGATAAACTCGGCTCCGTACGACGATCTGAAGGTCAAGCAATCGCTTCATAAGTTCCTCCAGATGGACGAGGAAGCCAATGCGTCCGAAGTTGCTGAGATCGAGTTCCTTTTGCTGCAGGAAACAGAGAACTGGTATTCGGCGCTGACGCTCCGGGATAAGGAACTCTCGGTTGAGAACCTGCGATCATATTGCGAATCCGCGGTTCCGAGCCTTAGTACACAGGCTCTGATCGCTCTCGCAAGGTTCTACAGAAACGCTCCTTTCTCCGAACTGGTCCGGAGCAAGTTCGACCTGATCATAACGAAGCTTTACACGACAGACGCCGGCGAAGGAAGGCGCGCGGTGACGCTGCCGGCTGATTCGCTGGTTCAGGACATCCAGGAGCTTTACAAGGACTGGTCCAGCGTGCCCCTATATTCCACGGACATCGAACCCGATGAGCTTGATTTCGGAGCGATGGGCTTTGGCGATTTTATGGAGGAAGCCAAAAAGTCCAGGAGTTTCGACGAGCTCGTTAACAAGGATTTCTTCAGAAGACTCAACGACTTCAAGCAGAAGTCGCACGAGAGCTTCTTCGCGCCGAGTGTCGTGGCCGCGGCGATCCGCTGTAATGTTGAGGTAGGTAACAGATACCTCGAGCTGATCGAGAACGAGTACGGCGGGCAGAGGCCGGATGAACTGAAGGACAAGTACGGATTCCTGAGTGACAGCGCCATTAGCGAGGCGATCCGGAAGGTGTTCAAAGCGCACGAGGAGGTAGAGCTCGCCAAGGTCGAGGCGCAGAAGAAAAAGAAGAAGCCGGCGGAACTCGTCTTCAACGTTGAGAAGATCGGCGCCGCTTCGACGGAACTCGCGAAGAAGAACGTCGAGTGGTACTCGGCGAACAAGAAACTCGTGATCGCGACGGCGCTCACAGTCGCGTTCGGGATCTTCTACTTCTTCTTCAGTTCTTCGATTCTGCCTTCGGCCGAGTCGGGTATGTCAGAGGGAGTACAGGTGATCGATCTTGATAAATCTGAGTTTGCACGATTCGTGACCTCTGCAAGGATCAGCAAGAACATCGCCTACGCGATCACGAATGACGAGTGGAACAAACTTGCCAAGCCGCAGAAAGAGGAATTCATGAGGCGCTTCCTGGCGACCGGAACCGACAAGGGATTCAGCCAGATCAACTTCCTCGATTCGAAAGGGCGGAAAGTCGGATATGTGTCGCCAGGGACGGTCGAGGTCGTCGAGTAACCTAGAAAAAGCGGTCAAAAGCACGAAACGCAGCTTCAAGTTTTGAAGTTGCGTTTTCGTATTGTAGAATGCTTTTTTCTCTAAGCTCTCGATTCACCTCCTCCAGTGCCGTCCGGGACCGGAGCAAGATTCTAATCAACTATTCAGGAGAATAAATGAACGCCAAGAATATTATCAGTTACGCGACTGATCAGGAGGCGCGGTTCGTATCGGTGCGTTTCACGGATCTCGTAGGCGCGTGGAATCACCTCACTTTTCCTATCGAGCAACTGACCGAAGACACATTTGAAGACGGGTTCGGATTTGACGGTTCTTCCCTCAGGGGATGGGCGGCGATCAATGAATCGGACATGCTACTGATCCCCGATCCGTCGCGTTGCTGGGTAGATCCGTTCGCGGAAGAAACGACCGTTTGCCTGATCGCAAACGTCGTTGATCCCATTACAAAGGAGGGATACGGTCTCGATCCTCGTTCGGTCGCCGCGAGGGCCGAAAGCTATCTGCAGTTCACAGGCATAGCGGACACTGTGTTTGTTGGTCCCGAGGCGGAGTTCTTCGTCTTTGACAGTGTTAATTATCACAACCAGCAGCAGTCGGCTGGATATACGATCGATTCCGAAGAAGGTCACTGGAATGCAGCTCGCAAGGGGGACGAGTTCAATCCGAACCTCGGATATCACATTCGGGCAAAGGAAGGCTATGTCCCGGTCGCGCCGATGGATTCGCTGATCGACCTTCGAAACACGATGTCGATGATCCTCGCTGAGGTCGGGATCCACGTCGAATGTCACCACCACGAGGTCGCGACTGCGGGGCAGTGCGAGATCGACTTCCAGTTCGCTAATCTTCTCTACACGGCGGATAATCTGATGCTCTTCAAGAACATCGTCAAGAACACCGCCTACGCGCACGGAAAGACGGCGACGTTCATGCCCAAGCCCTTGTTCGGGGACAACGGGTCGGGAATGCACTGTCATACATCGCTTTGGAAGGAAGGCAAGCCGTTGTTCGCCGGCGACGAATACGCGGGGCTTTCGGAGATGGCGAAGCACTATATCGGCGGGCTCCTAAAGCACGCCCGTTCGCTGATCGCCTTCGCGGCACCGACAACGAACAGCTACAAGCGGCTCGTTCCGGGATTCGAGGCGCCGGTAAACCTTGCGTATTCGGCAAGGAACAGATCCGCAGCCGTGAGGATACCGATGTTCTCGTCAAGTCCGAAGGCGAAGCGCGTGGAATTCAGGCCGCCCGATCCGAGCTGCAATCCTTACCTCACTTTCGCGGCTCTTCTGATGGCGGGACTCGACGGGATCCAGAACCGCATCGATCCCGGAGAACCGCTCGATAAGGACATCTATGATCTGTCTCCTGAAGAATTGAAGGATGTCCCAAACCTACCGGGCACTTTGGAAGAAGCCCTGATCGAACTCGAGAACGATCACGAGTACCTTTTGAAGGGAGACGTGTTCACGACCGAGTTGATCGAGCGTTGGATCTATTACAAGCGGAAGAATGAAGTGGATGTGCTGAAGCTGCGTCCCCATCCTCTTGAGTACCAGATGTATTACGATATCTAACCGCGGCGGAACTCGCGGGCAAGGGCAGGCTCATCAGGGCCTGCCCTTTTACTTTCTTCCGGCATCTTGGGTTCGTGCCGGTAGCTTCGGTTCTCCTGATCTTGGGACCCGAATAAAAAAAGGGCACGGGACCAACATCCCGTACCCTGCCTTATCGATATCCGTCGTTACCGGTTGATGCCGATAAAGTCGACGTTCATGTTCTCTCCGCTGACCTCAACGAAGCGGGAACCGAAGATGAATCCCTTGTGCCTGACGTCCAGCAAAAGCGCCGTTCCGGCCTCAAGTTCACGGATCTCGTAACGTCCGAACATGTTCGTTCTCGCGGACCTGACGTTTCCGTTTCCGTCGATCGCGGTTACTACAGCTCCTCCGAGCGGCCTTCCGTCAGGAGACAATACTCGTCCCTGAATTATAGCTTCCGCAGCGGTCAGGAAGTCGTTGTTGAACGTACACGTGACCGTGTCGCCGTCCGCGATGGTAACGTTCGCGGTTGGAACCGCCTGAGAATTTATCGTGGATGAGCCGCTCTGCGAAACACAGTTTATCGAAGTCAGAGTGTACGGCTCCGGATTGGACTCAGTGACGGTGAACGTTCCGGGCGACGTGAGGATCATCTGCATCGGATCAGAGTTGATGTCGCTGTCAATGAGCGAGAACACACCGACCGGCAGGTTCGTTGTCGTGAAGTCGTACTGGAAAGAGCTCGGAGGCGACGCGTGCTTCTTGACGATGACCGTTGCGAACGGATCGTAACAAAACTCGAGATGGCTCACTCCGAAAGCACCGCCGGGAGTGGTAAGCGGACCGACATCACCGAGCGATCCGTTGTACGGATACACGTTTGCGTCGGGTCCTCCCTTGACGATGACGGCGTTGACGGGTCTCGTCGAACTCCAGCTGATCGTATTACCTACCGTATTGAATGTAACGGTGTTGTTGGGATCCGGGGTCTGTCCGGCGGTGAGCGTGATGCCGGTTCCTCCTACAAAGGGATAGGTTCCGGAATTTGCGCCAAGTTCGTCGAAGTCAAACTTGATACCATTGTCCGAGTTCACCGTCGGGAAAATATCCCCCCTGAAATTGATCAGTTTGCAGTCAGGGTTTCCGGGCCAGAAGACCGGATCAGGTGTCGCCACTCCGCTGTCCACTATTCTCGAAACCTCGATATTGGAAACCGAGCCCTTGGCTGAGAAAGTGTAGCGCCCGGACGCGGGAAGCGGCCATTCAAACACGAAGCTTCCCTGATCGTTTGCATAGACCGTGGCGCTGTCGACCGGCGCGCGAAGGCCGGAGTCGATCTCAATTTCAGAAATGACAACGGTCACTGCTTCGCTGGGAGAAAACTGTGTTCCCACGAGTCTAACCTTGTCTCCGACGCTTACCCTGCTCGAAAGGGAAGTGAGAGAGGGATAGTCCGCCAGGCTTTTCTTCGAATTCGCAGCCGACTTGATCTGGGAGAGTGCCGGCGAAGCCGTCAGGATCACAAAGAGTCCCAAGGCCATGAGGATTCTGCTCCCCTCCATAAACTTTCTAATCATCTTAATCTCCTTCTGTAGCTCTTGTTACCGCTTCGGAAGGTCAAATCGAACGCCTTCCGGATTTTTCAGAACTAACCGACATGTAGGAGCTGAGATCAAAATCGAATCGTTCGAAAGCCCGGAATACTTCCCGGCCCTCCATTTCGATAGAGATGACTGCTCAAGGTCAGGTCTATCCAATATGGGCATAAGCAGCTCATTCGCTGCCCATTCCTTAACTCGGATTCTAAAAGATAGCGGGTAAATTACTGCAAGGCTTAAAGATTGTCAAGATTACATTGCGTTGTATAACAATTTTGTTCCGGGTGGTTCAGCCCTGGACGTTCCAAATGCTTTGCCTTGTACCACGGAATTGTCAATCAGCCTCTGCAATCTCGATGCGACCTTTGATCGCCCGGCCAGCTTCCGCCAATCTCAGCAAATCAGCAAATCAATGCAATCGAGAGTTTAGGAATGACCCGTTTCTGGTTTCGTTGTGCTAAGAGCAAACTATTAACGAGTCAGTTCTTCCAGTTTTTAGTGACTGGCCTCATTATATGCAACATCGTCGAAAAGTCTAATAAGTTCTGAGGTTTTACTTTAAGTCCGGAGTGGGCCTGGAAGCAGTCAAGAACCGATACCTTCAGGTGTTACCTTAAACAACTTCAGGTGCCTTCTACAGTTCTTCCATCTGATCAGAGATGCCTGACGATGAAGGAGCATAGGAGCCTCGGGACCGCGCCCTAATTGGACGGGAGCCTTCGATGCGGTGAAGGGGTTCAAGGAATCATATATGCGCCGCGTTCGGTGACCTAATGCCCGCGTTAACCCGCTCGGGAGATCTGGAGGTCGGACCGAAAGAAACATCCTAACCCCGAAAAAAAAGCAGGGGCGTTTCGATCGAAACGCCCCTGCCACGAGGACTCGAATGTCTTCAGGACCAACGATCAGCGAGGCATCGCCGTGAAGTTCACCGCTCTCACGTCTCCATTGATCTCTACAAGCTGCGAGCCGAAAACGTGCAGCTTGTGCGTCGCCGTGACGTAAAGATCGGAACCGGCCTCGAGCTCGCGGATCTGGTAGAAACCAAGGCCGTTCGTTCTTGCCGACCGGGTCGTTCCGTTCGTATCCGTCGCCGAGACTATCACGCCGGGGATCGGATTACCGCCGGAATCCACGACCCTTCCTTCGATAATCGCTTCATTCGCGGTCAGGAAATCGTTGTTGAATGTACAGGTCACCGTGTCGCCCGACTTCAGATCGATCGTCACACCCGGCAGCGAAACGTTCGTCGTCGAACCTCCCTGACCCGAAACCTCGCAGTTCACTGACGACAGGACATACGGTTCGGGAGAGATTTCCGTGACCGTCTTGATACCCGCGTTCGTGACGAAGACCACGCTCGGATCGGAATTAATGTCGTCGTCAACCAGGTTGAATGTCGGTGTGCCGAGTCCCGTGGTCGAGAATCCGAACGGGAAAGAACTCGGAGGCGTCGCGTGTTTTACGACGATGACTTTCGCTCTCGGCCTGTAGCAGAACTCGACGGTGTAGATCTTCTGATCGTACGGCGCTTCGAGGGGACCTTCGTCGCCCATCGATTCGGGATCGTAGACATACACATTCGAATACCGATGACCGTTGTAATACTTGGTAACGATCACGGCGTCGATCGGCCGCGTCGAGGTCCACGCGAGTTTCTTGCCGTAGTTCCAGATGTCGGTTGTTACGCTGTTCGAAGGCTCGGCTGGCGCCCCGCCGGTCAGAACTGTGTTCGGACTATTGTCGTTCACGATCGGAAACGTTCCTTCCGGTGTCCAGAAGT
This sequence comes from Aridibacter famidurans, assembly GCA_024103495.1. Taxonomy (GTDB): domain Bacteria; phylum Acidobacteriota; class Blastocatellia; order Pyrinomonadales; family Pyrinomonadaceae; genus Aridibacter; species Aridibacter famidurans. Next base: position 41,499 of record JAGFIQ010000148.1, on the reverse strand, counting down.
TGAGTTTGAAGCCCCAGTCCGATGTGATCGTGGGAAAAGTGTTATTGAGCTTGTTCACTTCCTTGCACGACTTGTGTCCGTAAAGAAGAACAGGGTCGGGCGTAGAGCCGTTCCCGTGGACGATGCTGCTTGCTTCGAGGCCTGAATTGCCTCCTTTTGCCGTGACCCTGAACCTGCCTTCGAAGGGAACGTTCCATTCAAAGGAGAATCTGCCTTGTCCGTCCGAATTCGCGGCCAAAAGATCGACCGAGCCGGAAACTGTCGCATCTGCCGAAACGCTTTCGACCACGATATCGATCGGTTCGTATTCGGCGAAGTTCGACCCTTCAAACGAGATGTCTTGTCCTGCTTTCGCTCCATTCGTCCTTGCTGTAAGCGAAGGCGCCTCCAGGAGCTTCGACGAACTCTTTCCGCTCTGACTATTTGTCTGGGCCAGGTCCGCGGGCGCTAATCCCGCAATAATGAGGGTTGCGGCCATCGCAAATGTCGTTATTTTCTTGAATTGGTTTAACATGTCGGTAGTCCTCAAGTTGGTCCCGTCGCTTCGACTTCCGGTCGACGGTGGAAGCACCTTTAATCTGGCTTCCCGTGTCCGGGCACCGGCCAATAAAGCCAGCGCGGGAAAAATAGCTGATGTTAAAAGCATTGCCGGATCGCCTGGCGTGCCGCTCCCGGGGCGGCTTCAACGACACCCTACTGACGGATCGATCCATCAGCAGCTATCGGTTTCATCACGTTCCCGGAGAATCGGCGAAGCCATCGCTATATAGCGATCCTGAGTTTCCGTACTAGAGGAAGCTCTGCAATCACCTTTTTCAATTGCCTTTGGTGTTGACCAAACTTCGAAACGGGACGGATTTCCAGAAGCCTGACTTTAAGGACCTGCTGTCGTTGGTGCCCGATCGAGGTTAGGAAAGCGCCTAACCGTCAACCGGCCGTAACGGCACAGGACGAATCCCGGAGACTACAGCCAGAAGGATTCGATTGGAGCAGAACCAAAGGGCTTTTGGACCGGGCATCAAGGTTTTGAGGAGGCGTGTGGGGGAAGACCGGTGCCTGATCACGCGGAGCCTTGGGGCCTTTGCAGAAAAGTGCAGTCACAAATATAGATGTAGCTTAAACCGCCTTCTTCATATCTCGGTCTCGGTTTTTGAACGACGGCAGGATAAATGTTATCTTCCCCGATGGTCAGCCGAACCGCAGATCGGCGTTCGGCATACGAATCAAGCTTGTCAGGAATTAACGGCAACATGTCCAACGCATTAAGGCTACTTTTACTAATCTTCACGGCCGCCTCGATCGCCGGCTGGTCGGCGTGCAGCTCGGCTTCAGAACCCGAAAACACGGATCAGGCGATGGTCCCCAAGGAGGACGCCAACGGCAATCCTTACAACACCGTCGGAAACCGCCGACTTGTCCCCTACAACGGGGTCGAGAATATCGACAAGAATACGACCCTCGACAATTCGAAAGTGACGGTGATCGACACGAACAAGATCGACACCGTCGCGCGAAAGCAGAATTTGCCGGATGATTCGGAAATGGCAACCTTGATGAACAAGCAGGGGCACGTTGTCGAAACCAGGACCTTCCTGAAAAACAAGTACCTCGACAAGGTTGTGAAGACCACATTCAAGCCGAAAGAGATTTCGATCAAGATCTACTTGAAGAGCGGAAAAGTAGTTGAAGTAACCGAAGACAAGATCGGAAATTTCAGGACAGCCTCCGCCAGGGCGCTTCTGGATGCGGCAGGATTCGTGATTCCGGTGGATCCCAACGAACCTCAAAAGGATCCCGCGAAGAAGAGCGGGAGATAAAAAGCGCAAGTCGCCTTTTATGGACAAGATAACGATCATCTGCCCGTGTTGTGAGGCCGAACTCTTGATAGACGGTCAGACGGGATCTATGATCTCTCATACCGAGAAGAAGAAGGCCGCAGGCAGTTTCGAGGACCTTCGGCAGCAGATGGACAAACAGAAAGAGCTCAGGGAAAAGCTCTTCGAACAAGAGCAGGAGGCTCAAAAGGATCGCCGCCGGCTACTTGACGAGAAGTTCAAGGAGGCCTTCGAGAAGGCCGATAAGGACTCGGACGAGCCTTTCAAGAATCCGCTAGAATTCGACTGACCCACGGACCGGCGCCCGACGCCGGTTTTCTTTTTCCTATAATCACAAAGGAGGACGATGGAGAACAGTGATCTGAACGATAAACAGAAGCGCCGCCTGATCGTGGCGCTCGATGTCTCGACTGCGGACGAAGCGCTCGAGGCTGTTACCGGACTGCGCGGCGAGGTCGGCGCTTTCAAGGTGGGACTGCAACTGTTCACTTCTGAAGGGGCATCACTCGTCAAACGCCTCGCGGGATCCGGCTCGAACATCTTCTTGGACGTGAAATACCACGACATCCCGAATACGGTTGCGGGCGCGGCCAGGGAAGCCGCGAGAATGGGAGTCTGGATGTTCAATGTCCACGCTTCGGGCGGTAGCGAGATGATGAAAGCGGCCATCGGATCCGCAAGCGAGGTTTGCGAAAGGGAATCGCTGAGAATGCCGAAGATCGTAGCTGTAACGGTTCTGACGAGTTCGAGTCAGCAGACTCTCGACGAGACCGGTATCGGCCGGACGGTCGAAGAGAGGGTTTTGCAATTGAGCGAACTTACTGCAAAATGTGGATTGCACGGTGTTGTGGCGTCACCATTCGAAGCCCGTATGATCCGCGATTCCATCCGCGTTCCTGGATTCGAGATCGTAACTCCCGGGATCAGGCCATCGAACGCAACTCACGACGACCAGAGGCGTGTAATGACCCCGGCTCAAGCCGCAAACGCGGGCTCGGATTACCTTGTTGTCGGACGGCCGATAATGGGCGCCAATGACAGAGTCGAAGCGGCGCGTCAGATCGTAAAGGAGATGACAGAAGCCGCCGGGCCTACGGACCTCAGATGAGTTTTTTCCCTAAGTTTCCTTTTTCCGGACACAAACGAACTGCAACGGCCTTCCACGCGGCCGTGTTCCGCTTTGCCTTCCTGCTTGCGGCAGCGGGATTTCTACTGGCGGCTCTCGTACCCGACCGTTCGCCGGTGAGCGGGTTCCAGTCGGATGCGGAGCCTAAGGTGGGAGAAAAACTCACGTACTCTATCTCTTTCAACAACTTTGATATTGCCGGGTACGCGGAGATCCACGTTGTGTCGAGAGGCTCGCTTGAAGGAAGGGACGCGGTAGAACTTTCGGCCAAGCTAAAATCTGTCGACCTTGTGAGTGCGGCATTCTTTACGTGGGACGAAGCGCGGACCACATTCATAGCGCCCGAGACCGGATATCCTCTTCTGATAAAGGAACTCGTTAACACGGGGCCTTTTCCCAGGGAAACGACGCGCAGTTACCTTCAGCAGCCGTCTTCGGCGTTCGACCTGCTCTCAATGATCTACCGGGTCAGGGCTCTCGGCGGGACCGGTTCGTTCAGCGTGCTTGAGAATGAACGCCTACACAATTTCGACTTTGTTGTCTCGGGGCAGGAGGAGGTTTCTACTGAGGCCGGCGATTTCGGGACGCAGGTTTCTTCGGTCCAGAGCTCGTTCCTTGCCGAGCAGAAGATCAAGGAGTTCAGGGTCAACTTCACCTCCGATGACCGGAAGATCCCCGTACTGGTACGGTTCAGGACCGAGGTCGGTGATTTCGAGGCGCGCCTTGCCGGAATCCAGGACCTGACGCCCGTTCCAGATCCGACAGCGACGCCCACGCCCACTCCAACACCGATCGCTACCCCGACGCCGGTTCCGACGCCCAGGCCCTACGTCGATAATCAGCCGCTTTCGCCGGACCTTCCGTTCAGGCTCGGAGAAAGGCTCGACTACCAGGTGACAAGGCAGGGTAGTCCCTTTGCCAAGCTGACATTGAGCGCTTCAGAGCGGAAGCAATACCTGGGTGTCGACAGCCTTCGTCTTGTTGCGCAAGTCACGGAGACATTGCCTGCAAACGACCTGTTCGGAGCGACGGACCGCATCGAGGCCTGGGTCGATCCGGATACGCTTGTGCCGTTCGCAACGACGCTGGGCTTTACGGGCGGGCTTTCGGAGTACTCACAGCAAACGCTTTTCGATCAGACGCAGGGAACTGCGACCGTTCAGGCCGGGCTTCCGGTTCAGATCCCCATCGGCACGCACAACGTCCTAACGCTTGCGTATGCCATCCGTGCGTTTAATCTTCGGCCTCCGATCGGAGCGCCCAATCCTTCGAACGACACGCGGGTCGCGCTCTTCGCCGGGACCGACGCAAAGGTGATCACGCTTCGTCCTTCTGTACTTGAGCAGATCGACGTATCGGGGAAAAAGTGGCAGGCGAACGTGATCTCGATTCGGACAGGCGATCCCGGTATCGACGCGCTTAACATACGGGTCTGGCTAAGCGCCGACGGAAGACGGCTACCGCTCAGGCTCGAAGCCGGGCCTTACCGGGCGGATCTGCTCAAAATAACGAACGGCCTGGACCGATCCTCACCCTGATTCACAGATCCTTGCGCTACCAGGAACCTTAAGACAGCACGGAAAGCGCGCTAACCCGCCTCTGTCCCCGCTTAATGAAATTGAATTCAACTTTCACCTAAGGTATCATCCCCGTGTTTCATACGGAGGTTTTACTTGTGAAGATACATTCATTTCTGACGGTCGCTCTTGTTCTTGTCCTTTCTGTCGCAGTGTCCGCCCAGCAGTCTGAAACCGAGCAGGAGATCACGCGAACGGTCCTGAATTATGCCGAAGGATGGTACGAGGGTGACGCGGCGAAGATGGAAAGCGCGCTTCTGCCGGAGCTTGCGAAGAGAAGGATCGAGCCCGCGGGCGAGGGAAGGAACCGCGTTGGAGAACTCACTTCTTTGGGCCTTGTACAGATGGCGAGGACCGGCTACGGGAAAAGCACCCCGAAGGCCGAACAGAAGAAGGATGTGAAGATCCTCGACATATTTAGGGAGACAGCGACCGTCCGTCTCGAAATGAGAGATTGGGTGGATTACATGCACCTTGCGAAGTACAACGGCAAGTGGCTGATAGTGAACGTGCTTTGGGATCTGAAACCCAGGAACACGGATGGAAAAGATTAAGGTCCTGACACTGGCCGATGTCGCTGCCGGAACCAAAGCCAAAGTGCTTAGGGTTTCAGGCAGCGGCCCCGTGCCGAAAAGGCTGATGGAGATGGGAATCGTCCCGGGCGTGTGGATAAGAGTGGTCAAGTCCGCCCCCTTCGGCGACCCGATCGAAGTTCGGTTGAGGGGCTACAGCCTCGCAATGCGGCGCAACGAGGCGGAATCGATCGAAGTCACTGAATGAGCTTTGACACAAAAGAGAATACGCCGGGGACGGTTCCAGCAAATGGCCATTCGGATACGACCCCGGAAGCCAGACCCCTTCTGATTGCCATCGCGGGGAATCCCAACGCGGGAAAGACCACGCTGTTCAACGCTCTTACGGGACTGCGACAGAAGGTCGCGAATTATCCCGGTGTCACGGTCGAAAGGAAAGAGGGCAACTGGAAGTTCGATCCCGGTCGGCCCGCGGCAAGGCTGATCGATCTTCCGGGGCTCTACAGCCTTGATGCCACCTCACTTGACGAGAGGCTGGCCCGTGAGGTCCTCACGGGGCGTCTGCCGGGACTTCCGAAACCCGATCTGATCATCGCGGTCGTCGATGCCACCAACCTCGAACGAAACCTCTACCTTGTAACCCAGCTGATCGAGTACAACATTCCGGTCGTCATTGCTCTGACGATGGTCGATCTCGCCGAGAAACGCGATCTTAAGATCGATGTCGAAAAACTTCGATCGATGCTTCGGATCCCGGTAGTGAGGGTCAGGACGCGGGAGAAGACCGGACTGTCCGAGATCACCGAAGCCGTCCGCGGAGTGATACTCGAAGAAAGAGAGGCCGACGCGTTCTGGATCGGCAACGCCGGGATCGATGCGTCGCAGCAGGCCGACGAGATCCACCTCAGCCTGTCCGACGACGAAGCCGCAAACCGCCAGATCTTCGCCCGCTACAAATTTATCTCGGACGTCTATCAGGCCTCGGTCGGCACGTTCGATACGGAGCGCGCGAACTTTTCGGAGAAGATCGACAAGATCCTGACACACAGGTTCTTTGGGCTCCTTATCCTGATCGCGATACTTCTCCTTGTTTTCCAGACGATATTCACTTGGGCGGCGCTGCCGATGGACCTGCTCGATCAGGGCTTCGGAGCGCTAGGTGAGACCGCACGAGCGTCGATGCCGGAAGGGATCCTGACGGACCTGGTCGTGGACGGGATCATCGCAGGTGTCGGAGGCGTCCTCGTGTTCCTGCCTCAGATCCTTCTGCTGTTCCTGTTCATCTCGATCCTTGAGGACACGGGATACATGGCCCGGGCGGCATTTCTCCTCGATAAATTGATGAGCCGCGTCGGCCTGCACGGAAAGGCGTTCCTTCCGTTGATGAGCAGTTTCGCGTGCGCGATCCCCGGGATCATGGCGACCAGGACCATTGAGAACAAACGCGACCGACTGGCGACCATACTAATCGCACCTTTTATGAGCTGTTCCGCAAGGCTTCCGGTCTACGCGCTGATGATCGCCGCGTTCTTTGCCGGCCAGACCGTTTTCGGGTTCATCTCGGTAGGCGCCGTTCTGATGCTCGCTATGTACTCGCTCGGTATCGCGGTCGCGATAGCGGTCGCATTCTTGCTCAAAAAGACGATCCTGAAATCGCCGCCGCCTCCGTTCGTGATGGAGCTTCCTCCGTACCGCATTCCGAACCTACGCACCGTCATCCAGAATATGCTGACCCGCGCCTGGCTGTTCCTCAAGCGGGCGGGCACGGTCATCCTGGCGATCTCGATCATCCTTTGGGCGCTAATGTATTTCCCGAGATCTCAGGCGCCGGTCGCTGACGAAAGCACCGCGGCCCGGGTTCAACTCGAGAACAGCTTCGCCGGAAGGCTCGGACAGACCATCGAGCCCGTGATCTCGCCGCTCGGATATGACTGGAAGATCGGTGTGGCGATCATCGCTTCGTTCGCTGCCCGAGAGGTGCTGGTATCCACCCTCAGCATCATCTACAACGTCGGAGAAGAAGAGAACGAAGAATCGCCGACGCTGATAGGTGCGATCCGGGGAGCTCACGATTCCGGAGGGGCGAAGGTATGGACTCCTCTGACGGCGCTTTCGCTGATGGTCTTCTTTGTCCTCGCTATGCAGTGTATGTCGACGCTTGCGGTCGTCAGGAGGGAAACGAACTCCTGGGGCTGGCCGATTTTCATGTTCGTCTATATGACGGTCATCGCGTACGCGGCCGCATTTGCCACTTTCCAGGGAGGGAAGCTTCTCGGGTTTTCATGAGTACCTTGTTCAATGTTCGTGATTCTTTGCGGTCCTTTGCGCCTTGGCGTCTTTGCGAGAGGCCTTGTACCGGGTCTATTTCGAACGTCGCGAGAAAACCGCCTCGTTCTGCTCCCGCAAAGGCGCGAAGCCGCCAAGTGCCGCCAAGAAGAAGACCCGGAGTCCAACGTTCAAAGTTCCTGGATCTTTGCGTTCCTTTGCGCCTTGGCGTCTTTGCGAGAGGTCTTGTACCGGGTCTATTTCGAACGTCGCGAGAAAACCGCCTCGTTCTGCTCCCGCAAAGGCGCGAAGCCGCCAGGTGCCGCCAAGAAGAAGCGCCGGAGTCCAACGTTCAAAGTTCCTGGATCTTTGCGGTCCTTTGCGCCTTGGAGTCTTTGCGAGAGGTCTTGTTACGCGGCCGATCATACCGTCTGTCTAAGACGTGAGGTGGTAACCTAGTACAGAGCTGCATAGTAATGCCACGGTGAACAAGAAGCTTACCAAATGACCCTCCAACTCATCATCGTCCTGCTTCTGATCGTCCTCGCGGCGGGTTTCCTGAGCTACAGAGCCTGGATATCCGCCGCGCGACAGAGAGCAAAAAGCGGCTGCGGGCCGGGATGCGGTTGTGGGAAAGGGTGATGCGCTGATTCGACCCCAAAGCTGTCGGTTTGGTTTTGAAGGCTGCCTAAAGAGACGGTTTCTTGTTTGGTTTCGAGATAGTCTACCGGCAAAAATTTCGGAACCATCAGTTGCCCCTCGCTTCAGCGGGGGGTTGTGAGGGACAACAGCATTGAGAGGGGCTTTAGCCCCGAAAGACGCCGGCTAAAGCCGGCAGACATTTCCAGAAGCGACTTCTTCATCCCCCTTTGAAACGGGGGGGCAACTGATATTCCTGTTCCTCAGAAATAACTATTCCCGGGTTTTGAGATAGGAAGCATTGCTCTAATCGGACCTGCTAAGGCTCAAAGCGACCTCTCACGTAAGATCCACATTTCTCAGCCTGAGGGCATTCGAGATCACCGAAACCGAGCTGAACGTCATCGCCGCGCTCGCGATCATAGGGCTCAGGAGCACCCCAAATACCGGATACAGTACGCCCGCCGCGACCGGAACCCCGACCGCGTTGTAAACGAATGCAAAGAAAAGGTTCTGGCGGATGTTCTTCATTGTCGATCGGCTCAGCGTGAACGCCTTGGTCAGGCCTCCCAGATCTCCTTTCAGAAGCGTCATGTCCGCCGTTTCCAAAGCGACATCCGTTCCGGTTCCCATCGCGATCCCGACGTGAGCCTGCGCCAGCGCCGGAGCGTCGTTCACGCCGTCGCCGGCCATCGCTACGGTAAGACCCTTCTCCTGCAGCGCTTTCACCTTCTCCGCTTTCTGTTCCGGCCTGACATCGGCGAAGACCTTGTCGATATCGAGTTCGCGTGCCACCGCTTGTGCGGTCCGCTCGTTGTCCCCGGTCATCATTATCACGTCGATCCCGTGCGAATGCAGACGTTCGACCGCCTCCTTTGCCGATGTCCGTATCGTGTCTGAAACGCTAATCAGCCCCGCGAAACTGCCATCGACCGAGACAAATACGACTGTCCGGCCCTTCTCTCGCAGCTTGCTTGCTTTCGAACGGACGTCTTCACCGATCGCTCCGGAACTGCCAATAAACTCGGGGATTCCTATCCTTACATCCCGGCCGTTGACGGTTCCGCGAACGCCCTTGCCGGTGGAAGATTCGAAATCCGACGGCTCCTCGATATCGAGCCCGCGTTCCTTTGCTGCGCGAACGACCGAATCGGCGAGCGGATGTTCGCTCGATCTTTCGACCGAAGCGGCAAGCGAAAGCAGTTCACTTTCGTCGATGCCGCCTGCCGGAACGATCTCCTGAACCTTTGGCTCGCCCTCTGTCAGCGTGCCGGTCTTGTCCACGATCACGGCGTTCACTTTCTCGAGAATTTCCAACGCCTCGGCCTTCTTTACGAGTATGCCGTTTCGCGCACCGTGCCCCGTCCCGACCATTATCGACATAGGCGTAGCCAGCCCTAAAGCACACGGGCAGGCGATGATCAGTACGGAGACCGCGGCAACGAGAGCGTAAGAAAGGGAACCGAGCGCCAGCCATGCGCCGAACGAGATCAAAGCGGCGACGATCACGGCCGGCACAAAGTATGCGGAGACCACATCCGCGATCCTCTGGATCGGAGCCTGCGAGCGCTGAGCCTCGCCGACCATCTGCACGATCCTCGAAAGAAGAGTCTCTTTTCCGACCTTGTCGGCGCGCATCGTGAATCCACGGTTCCCGTTGATCGTGCCGCCGATCACCTCGTCGCCTTTCGATTTCTCGACCGGTATCGACTCGCCAGTGACCATCGACTCGTCGACCGACGTTTCGCCTTCGAGGATCTCTCCGTCGACAGGGACCCTCTCGTTAGCTTTTACGCGAAGCTTCGAGCCCTTTTCGACGTGGGCGAGCGGAATCTCTTCCTCCGAACCGTCCTCGTGAACAAGAAGCGCGGTCTCGGGAGCGAGTCCAAGAAGCTCCTTGATCGCAGACGAAGTCTTGCTCCGCGCCCGGAGTTCGAGCACTTGTCCTAGCAGAACGAGAGTCGTGATAACGGCGGCTGCCTCGAAGTATACGGGGATCTGTCCCGTGTGCGCGACGCGTATGCCCATCGGGAATATCTGCGGCGCGAGTACGGCGACAAGGCTGTAAACATAGGCCGTCCCGGTGCCGATCCCGATCAAGGTGAACATGTTCGGGCTGACGTTCAGGATCGAGCGGTACGCGCGTGCGAAGAACGGCCAGCCTCCCCAAAGGACAACGGGCGTGGAGAGGATCAATTGAGACCAAACAAGGATCTGCGCGACCTGCGGGTGAGTGAATCCGGGAAACAACGAGTAGACGTCGACGAACATTTCGCCCATCGCTATCGCCAGCACGGGAACCGTCAGGATCGCCGAGACGACGAACCGCCGTTTCATGTCCACGTATTCCGGGTCGGGCCGGTCGTCGAGCGTCGCCACCTTCGGTTCCAGCGCCATCCCGCACTTGGGACACGAGCCGGGTCCGACCTGAACAACTTCCGGGTGCATGGGGCAGGTGTATTCCGCTTCGTCGCCGCCTTCCATCGCGCTGGTGTCAGGCTCTGAGCCGGGGTCTAAAAACTTTTCGGGATCTGTTTCGAACCGCTGTTTGCATCCGACGGCGCAGAAGTAGTAGGTCTCGCCCTCATATTCGAACTTCGCGGCGGCGGACTCCGGGGTGACGAACATTCCGCAGACCGGATCCCTGTGGATCTCGGGTTCTTCGGTTTTCTTTCGTGTGAGACCTACTGGTTCCATAGTCATTCTCCGGGTGATGCCGGCACGAAGCGAATCTCCGCGAACGAACAGAATACGAGCCGGATCAAGGGGCGCCGAGCAAAAGAGAAACCGAGCCGCAAGGTCACGCCCTGCGGCTCGGAGCCCAACCGGCACAGAGCTGAGCTTTGGTCAGCCCCTGTCCACCAGGCGGTTGTAGATCCAGGCCAGCATCGACCCAAACGTACCGCCGACAAACGACTGGATGAGGATCGCCATCACGATCGCTCCGAGAGGGATGTCCTGCTGAGAGGCCGTCACCAGCGGAGCGAGGATCTGGTCTCCGGGAAATGCATCTTCACCGCGGGGGAGAAGGAAAAGGAAAAGAACGTTAAGCGCAAGCATCAGCAATCCCGTGCTTGACGCCCACGCCAGTCCGAATTTGAACACATCCAGTTTCATCTGGCTCTCCTTGCTTTTTACACCGGACACGCAAGCGGGTCGCTCGGTACTACCGGTTTAGTCATCGTCCTCGTGCGTCCGGATCCTTCCTTCTTCACGGGCCTGGTCGATGACCTTGCTCTGAAGATTGTGCGGTACGGCCTCGTACCGCGAGAACTCCATGTTGTAGCTTCCGCGCGCCTGGGTCATCGAGTTCAGGCGGCCCTGATAGTCCAGCATTTCGGCCAGAGGGACCTGTGCCTTTATGATCTGCTGCTTGCCCCTCATATCCATCCCCTGGACGCGGCCGCGACGCGAGTTCAGGTCACCCATAATGTCGCCGGATACTTCCTGAGGGCAGAACACCTCGACATCCATTATCGGTTCAAGGATCGTCGGGCGCGCTTGCTCCATCGCATTGCGAAAGGCCTTTCTTCCGGCGGCCTTGAAAGAATGCTCGTCGGAATCCACAGAGTGGTAGCTTCCGTCGATCAGCGTAACTTTGAAATCGACAAGCGGATATCCTGCGATGGCTCCGTTTGCCGCCGCCTCGAGAATGCCTTTCTCGACCGCCGGCCTGAAGTTCTGCGGGATCGCTCCGCCGAATATCTTGTCCTCGAACTCGAACCCGCCGCCGGACGGAAGCGGTTCAAATATCACCTTGCAGTCTCCGAACTGGCCGCGCCCGCCGGATTGCTTCTTGTGCCTGCCCTGGACCTCGACCTTCGAAGTGATCGTTTCTTTGTACGGCACCTTCGGGGGATGGAGCTCGACCTCGACACCGTACTTGTGCCTGAGCTTGTCTACAACGACCTCGATATGCTGCTGGCCCGATCCGCTGAGGATGAACTCCTTTGTCTGCGAGTCGCGTTCGAACCGAAGGCTCGGATCTTCTTCGAGGATCTTGTGGAGCGAGGTTCCTATCTTGTCCTCGTCGGCGCGCGATTTCGGCTCGATCGCGAATGCGACTGCCGGTTCGCGGTAATGGACCTTCGGATATGCGATGTGGTGGTCCTTGTCGCAAAGCGTGTCTCCCGTCTGCGTGTCCTTCAGCTTGACCACCGCAACGATATCGCCGGTCTGTGCCTGGTCCACCTTCTGAAGCTCCTTGCCCTGCAAAAGGTTCAGGCCGACGATCCGCTCCTGTGATCCGTGTGACGAGTTGTATACGTGATCGTCCGGTTTCACGGTTCCCGAGATCACCTTCATCACGTTGATCCGGCCCGCGAAAGGATCCGCGATGGTTCGGAAAACAAATGCCGAAAAAGGTTCGTCGTTTGAGTACTTTCTTTCGATCTTCGACTTCTCGTCATCGAGGTCCGCATAGCCGACTTCGATCGAATGCGTCGCCGGATTCGGGCCGAATTCGACAATGTGGTCGAGCAGGACCGAAAGCCCGACAAGGGTCTCGGACGAAACAGCGAAGACGGGACACAATTTGCTCTTGGCGATTGCCTTCGAAAGGTTCGAGTAGATCTCTTCGTCTTCGAGGGTGCCTTCTTCAAAGTACTTTTCCAGAAGATCGTCGTCCGATTCGGCGACGATCTCGACCAGCTTCTCACGCGTCGAGTCTACAAGTTCGCGGCCCTTTTCGGGGATCTCTATCTCTTTCGCCTTTCCGTTCGAATCGAACTCGTAGGCTTTCATATGCACCACATCGACGACGCCCTTGAAGTTTTCTTCCGACCCGATCGGCAGCGTGAACGGCACGATGGAACGCGCGAACGATTCAGTGGCCGTATCCACCGAGTGTCCGAAATCTGCGTTCTCTTTATCGAGCTTCGTGATCACCATGAATCGCGGAAGCATGAACTCGTTGGCGTAGTTCCAGGTGCGTTCGGTTTGGACCTCGATCCCCTTGACGGCGTCGACCACCACAAGAGCGCAGTCGGCAACGCGGCAGGCGGGTCGGGCGTGCGACACGAACGCGGCGTAACCAGGCGAATCTATAAAGTTGAATTTCGTGTCCTTGTATTCGAGATGGGCGAAATTGTTGTTAAGCGATACCTTCCTCTCGATGCTGTCTTCTTCGTGGTCTGTGACGGTCGTACCCTCATCCACTTTTCCCCAGCGCGGGGTCGTGCCTGCGACGTACAACATCGAGCTGACGAGCTGGGTCTTACCGGCGTCGCCGTGGCCGATCACCGCAAGGTTCCGCAAATTCTCAGTGGCAAATGCTTTCATTCTGGAAAAGATTCTCCTTGGTTAGCTGATTCTCCGCGCGGACAGATCCTCGGTCCGGGAGACTGAAGCGTCTGGTTACGAAGTATTATGTAAATGTAAATTAGGTTACCCTCGTAGTGCAAGACTCCTGTTTTCAGGGAGTATCCTAACCGGATGGATATGTTTACACGCTTTGGAATTGAACATACAATGTCAACGTCAAATGATCCTGATTGCCGTCCTGCCACGCATTACAAATAGGGGGGATAGATCGTCTTACTGTCCGCCTCAGCAAAAGGATGGCGGGTAAACGTCAACCCGGGCGTGGGCATCCGACAGTTTTTACCCGCAAATACAAGCAATTACTAAATTTGCAGTCACAGTTCCCATTTGAGGTCGATATGGATCTAAAAAGCCAGTTGCGAAAGAGTTTGTTGACGGCGGCGGTTGTTTGGGCATTCCTGCTCTCTTCGTTCCCCGTCCCGGGCCAGGTCATCGTTCCGGGCAACATTGCCGGAGGCAGCAGCAAATACGTTGTTGTCGGTTTGAAGAAGAAAGGGAGTTTCAGCTCCCGGCGCAGTTCCCGGGCGAAGAGGACGATCAAGCAAAGGAGTTCGACGAGACGTCAGGTCGTGAGACAGTCGCAGGCAGTAGCCAAGACGAACCGTAACCGGCGCGATATTGACGAGGTGACGCCCGAGGAATACAGGCGTCTCGAGTCCCAGATCAAGCGGATGCCGAAGGAAGAGGCCTCGAAGGTCCTGGCGGGTGCGGGCGAATACTTCGTAACCCGCGACGAGATCGATAACGCGGTCACTTACCTAGAGGGTGCTGTGGAACTGGATCCGGAAAACACGGATGCCCAGCTCGCGCTCAGCGAGGTATATACGACTATGGGCGACCGCGCGCTGGTCAAGGCCGATGAGTTTCTCGAGCTTGCGGCGAAGGCGACCGCGGCGAACGACAAGACCAACGAACGAAGGAACAACGCGCTTGCAAACACCGAGACAGAAAAGGCTGAGCGGTACTATCAGGCCGGAGTGAAATACGATCCGAAGAACCCCTCGGCATATGTAGGCCTTGGGCAGTTCTATGACGCGAAGGGCAGGGACGACCTGGCGAGGGAGAATTACGAACAGGCGCTCGCGCTCGACAGCGGACTCACGGAGGTCAAGGGGCCTTTGGGGATCATTTACTATCAGGACGGCGAAGCCGCCAAGGCCGAACAGCTCATCGCTGACTCTTTGGCTTCAGATCCCGGGAACGCTGAATCGCAGTTCTTCCTGGGTCTGATCCGGTACAAACAGAACCAGAATGAAGAAGCTGTTAAGGCCCTTAGGAAATCGATCGAGATCGATGACGAGAACGCTGAGACGCACTACTATCTTGGCGCTACCCTCAACCGTCTCGGCAACGAGGACGAAGCCATCGCCGAGTTCGAGAGGTCGGTCGGGCTCGACCAGAGGTTCTACCAGGCCTGGTTCGATCTGGGCGTCGCCTACTACAACAAAGGCCAGTATGACAAGGCCGTCGCCGCGTTCGAGAAGTCGATCGAGTTCAATTCGGACCAGACCGAGGAACAGAAACGGCTGATGGACGAAGGCTACGCCAACGTGGCCGAGGCATATCGCCAGGCGAACAAGGTCGACCTAGCGATCGCTAGATATCGCGTGGCCATCGCGAGGGTCAAGGACGATCCGGAACTGTTCACGACCTACGGCTTTGCCCAGGCCGAACGCGGCAACTGGGTGCCCGCGATCGCGGCCTTCAAGACCGCTTCCGGCCTCGCTCCTGATACGGCGACCGTAACGACGAATCTGGGCTGGGCTCACTACAAGGCGGCCGAGGACTACGAACTGAAGAACATGCAGGCCGACAAGCAGGCAAATCTCGTCAGTGCAAGGTCCGCACTCGAGAGGGCGGTTTCGCAGTACAAGCAGTCGGACAACGCGTCCAAGGAGAATCTTGCCGCCGCGAATCTGTACCTCGGTGTCGTGCTGAATGAACTCGGAGAACCGAATCTTGCTGCGGAGGCGCTGAAGGAGGCCAACCGGCTCAGCAATGAGAAGTGGGCGGCCGCTGTCTTCGAACTCGGCAAAGCGGAGTACAACCGAAGCAAATGGAGCGACGCGATCAAGCAGTTCAAACGCGCGATGAAGGTCCAGGAGGCCTTCCCGGAAGCGATGTACTACCTGGCACTTTCTGAGTTCAAGAACGGAGACCAGAAGGAAGCCCGGAAGATCCAGGAACAGCTGAAGTCGATCGACCAGAGGCTTGCGAGCCGGCTTGAGAGGGAGTTCTTCCGGATCGATCTGAACTAGGCGGTTGATTCGCGGACCCTTTTGACGGATTATTTGTGTGAGAGCGTTTCCGCTCTCACTTTTTTTGTTCGAAATCAGATGACCGCGGGCTTGAAGATCAGGGAAAATGTGCCTCTCGCGCCGATGACGACGTTCCGCATCGGCGGGGCGGCGAGGTTCTTCGCCGAAGTGGAAAACGAAACGGAGCTCTCGGAAGCTCTCGATTTCGCAAGGGATCAGGGTCTTCCGATCTTCATACTTGGCGGAGGGAGCAATATCCTCGTATCGGACGAGGGCTTCAGGGGGCTCGTGATCAGGATCGCGATGAAGGGCATCTCGTTGATGGAAGTGCCCGGCCGCGATGATGCGGCCCTCGTCACCGCGAGGGCGGGTGAGGACTGGGACGAGTTTGTCGAGTGGTGCGTCGCGAACGAACTCGCCGGCCTCGAATGCCTGTCCGGGATCCCGGGCCTCGTCGGAGGGACGCCGATCCAGAACGTGGGCGCTTACGGGCAAGAGGTCTCGGAAACGATCGTTTCGGTCCGTGTCCTGGACCTTGAGGACCGGTCGGTAAAGGACATGGCCGGTTCCGAATGCGGGTTTGCATACCGTTCGAGCATCTTCAACACCACGGAAAAGGATCGCTATGTCGTTCTTGCCGTTACCTATGAACTGCGGAAAGGAGGAAGACCCGCGATAGCATACCCCGATCTGATCCGTGTTTTCACGGGATTCGATCCTTCGCTCGCCGAGATGAGGTCCGCCGTATGTTCGATAAGGGCCTCGAAAGGGATGATGGCGAAGCAGGGAGGAGCGGATTCGCATTCGGCAGGCTCGTTCTTCAAGAACCCGGTCGTATCACGGGAAGAGTTCGAGGAGATCGCAGCTCGGGCGGCGAAACTGGGCGTTGCCGGGGAAGATTCTCCGGTACCGCATTTCAATGTTCCGGACGGCGGCGTCAAGATCCCGGCCGCGTGGCTGATCGAGAACGCCGGGTTCGGGAAAGGCTACCTCAAAGGCGGCGCCGGGCTCTCGAGCGTCCACACGCTTGCGCTCACTAACCGCGGAGGGGCGACGGCGGACGAGATCATTTCCCTCAAGAACGAAATAATCGCCAGGGTCGAGGAGTTGTTCGGCGTCCGCCTGGTGCAGGAACCGGCGCTGATCGGCTTCAACTGATCTCTTTGGTTCGGAGGCGAGGCCTCATCCTGTATAATCCGGTGTTTGCCGGCAGATGGAAATGGTGATCCTTGAAGCAGGTGAAGGAATTGAAATGCGGCCGGTGGCCGAGGACAACATTGATGAGCTTTGCAAGCTCGTCATAGCCAACTTCGATCATCTGCACGAATGGATGCCCTGGGCGGTCGAGGGTTATTCGGCAGCGCACGCCAGGTCGTTCATCCTGAAAAGTGCCAGGGACTTCGCCGCGCAGGAATCGATGAACTTTCATATATTCGAGAGCGGAGATCTCGCAGGAGGCGCGGGACTCAATTTCATTGACAAAGCGAACCGCGGCACGGAGATCGGTTACTGGCTCGGAAGGGAGTTTACCGGCAGGGGGATCGTCACGAAGTGCGCGAAGAGGCTGACGGACTTCGCGTTCGACGACCTCGGAATGCACCGTATGAACATTCGCTGCGCGAGCGGGAACGTGAAGAGCCGGGCGATCCCTGAAAGGCTCGGGTTTACTGAAGAAGGCACGATCCGCGACGCGGAATGGCTTCACGACCGGTTCGTGGACCTTGTCGTTTACGGGATGCTTAGGCCGGAATGGCGGTCAATGAGCGGAGAGCGGTGAGCCGTTTAGCCTGCGCACTTGTGCGCGGGAACCTTCGTGTTCCTTCGTGCTGCTTTGTGGTTCAAACCGATCTCAACCACAAAGAAACACAAAGAGACACGAAGTGGAAAAGTGAGCGATGAGCGGTAACCAGGAAGGTACTTGACGCCATTCACTGCATCACGACAACAGCTCACAGCTCAGATTGAAACATGATAATCGTAATCAACGGCTCCCAGTGGGGAGATGAAGGAAAAGGCAAGGTCGTGGACCTGCTCGCGGACCGCTTCGACATAGTCGCGCGGTACCAGGGCGGCCACAATGCGGGGCATTCCGTCTACGTAGGCGACAAGGCGTTCGTCCTGAGGCTTCTGCCTTCGGGCATCATTCACGAGAGCGCCGTGTGCGTGCTTGGGAACGGAATGGTGATCGATCCGAAGGCGTTCTTCGAAGAGGTCGACCAGATGATCGGCCAGGGGATATCGATAACGCCGGAACGCCTGAAGGTATCCAGCCGCGCTCATCTGATAATGCCGTATCACCGCGCGCTCGACCATACGAGCGAAGAGCGGCTCGGGAACGAAAAGATCGGCACGACGCTTCGCGGAATAGGCCCGGCATACGAGGATAAGGCGGGAAGGCGCGGGATCCGCGTGTCGGACGCCCTTTCCCCTGAGGTCCTTCGCAACCGGATCGAGAGAAATCTCGAAGACGCGAACCGCATTATCGTCACTTACGGACAGCAGCCGCTTTACGCGGACGAGATCTTCGAAGAGATTTCCGCACTTGCGGAGCGTTTGAAGCCGTTTGTTTGCGAGACATCTCATTTCTACGCCGAAGCCAAGAAGCAGAACAAGAAGATCCTGCTTGAGGGAGCGCAGGCGACCCTTCTTGATGTGGATCACGGCACATATCCGTTTGTGACCTCATCGAACGCGACGGCCGGAGGTGCGTCGGTCGGTTCCGGAATCCCGCCGCACCACATCACGGGCGTTCTCGGGATCGTCCGGACATACGCGACTCGCGTCGGCGAAGGGCCATTCCCGACGGAGATGCTCGAGGACGAGGAAGGCGTGGCGAATCTCATCCGCGAACGCGGAAACGAGTTCGGGTCCGTGACCGGAAGGCCGAGGCGTTGCGGGTGGTTCGACGCGGTTGCGACAAGGTATGCGGCGGAACTGAACGGCTACGATTCGATCGCACTGACTAAGATCGACGTGCTCGACGCTCTGGACGAGATCAAGGTCTGCGTCGGCTACATCGTAAATGGCGAAAGGGTCGACACATTCCCGGCGGTTTCCTCGGACCTGCGGCAGATCGAGCCGGTCTACGAAACGCTCGAGGGATGGAAGGAAGACACGCTCGGGATCACGGATCTGGACAAGCTTCCGGCGAAGGCTCGGGCTTACGTGGACTTCCTTTCCGAATCGGTCGGCGTCGAGATCGGGCTGATATCCACCGGTCCGGAAAGAGACCAGACGATCATCGTCGAGGGAAGCGTGATGGCTTCGTGGTTCTCCGGGAATTGATAATCGAGAATTGAACGTTGAAAATTGGTTCGGCCGATAGGTTCACTCTTTGGTAGAATCGGGTGGCCAATCTGACTGCTTTTGTTAAGTGATTGCGTTTGATGGGAGGACGCGTTGAGGTTCTCCCGTGAAAGAAAATAAGCTTCTCGACGATTCTTACCGGTTCTCACTCAGGATAGTCAGACTTAGCAACCATCTTGAAAGTAACCGAAAATACGTGCTCGCCCGGCAGGTTCTAAGGTCCGGTACATCGATAGGCGCGAATATAACCGAAGCGCAGCAGGCAGAGTCAAAGAAGGACTTCACTCACAAACACGGGATCGCGAACAAGGAGGCTTTTGAGACAGAGTACTGGCTTAAGTTGCTGAGGGACTCTGATCATATTACGCAGGCTCAGGCCAAGTCGATGATCGATGACTGCAACGCCCTTCAAAGAATGCTCGTCAGTGCGATCAAGACGCTCAAGAAGAATAACCAATAGGTCTTGAGACAGGTTAGTCGGAGAGCGATTCCTAAACTGTTTGTAACTCTTCTCCGTTTTTGACTATCAATTACTGCGGCTTGAAAAAACGGTGCCCAGCCTCTAAACTCTTTCTTTGCGATCCGGAGTACTAAAGCTCCTCCTCAATTGTCAATTATCAATTTTCAATCTTTTTGGTCCGATAGCTCAGTTGGCAGAGCAACTGGCTTTTAACCAGTGGGTCCCAGGTTCGAGCCCTGGTCGGATCACCAGTTCAAAAAAGCCCGGCATCGATAGCCGGGCTTTTTTGTCGGCTCGCAGGCCCCCCTGCCCGCTTGCCGTTGAGTGGCCGCCGGAACGATTCCGGCGATCCTGAATTAACCTAAAGAGAAAGCGTTTCGGACCTGACCGTGATCGCTTCCATTCCCTCCTCTTTTACGCTGTACCCGATACCGGGCCCTTTAGGGACCGCGATGGTTCCTTCTGGGCTGACCTCGACGAGCGGCTCCGTTATGTCCGTCTCCCAGTACCTTGCCGAAGCTGAAACGTCGCCCGGCAATGTGAATCCCGGAAGTGTGGACATAGCGATGTTGTGCGCGCGACCGATGCCGGTCTCAAGCATTCCGCCGCACCAGACAGGTACCCCTTTCCCGACCGCGAACTCCTGGATCCTTTTCGCCGACACGTGGCCGCCGACCCTTCCGAGCTTTATGTTGATGATCCGGCAGGCGTCCATCTCTATCGCCTGCTGGGCGTCTTCGAACGAAGTGATCGACTCGTCAAGGCAGATCGGCGTACTCAGTTGCGACTGCAGCTTTGCGTGCGCCAGAAGCGCTCCCGTTGCGAGCGGCTGTTCGATCATCAAGAGGCCGTAATTATCCAGTTCCTTCAGCACATCGATATCCTTTTCGAGAAAGTAGGCCGCGTTCGCGTCGACCGACAGCGTGATCTCCGGGAATTCCTTGCGAACGGCCTCGACCAGCTTTACATCCTGGCCCGGTTTGATCTTTATCTTTATGCGCTGGTAACCGCTCGCGATCTCTCTTGCGACCTTCTCGACAAGCAGATCGGTCGTCGATTGCAGACCGATCGAAACGCCGCAATCGATCACCTTGCGGTTTCCGCCGAGCCGTTTCCAGAGCGGGGAATCGAGCTCCATCGATTCGAGGTCCCAGACAGCGGTCTCAACCGCGCCGACGGCCATCCTGTTTCCCTGGATCGCCCTCAAGGCGTCTCCCACATCGCCCGCACAGGATACAGCGGCCTGCTTCAGGAGCGGAGCGATGAAGCGGCAGATGACCATCCAGGCCGAATCTACGGTTTCGTGATTGTAGAAAGGCCGGTCCATCGCGGTACATTCGCCGTAACCCGAGAAGCCGTTTCCGTCGGAAGCGCGTACGATCAGGACCCTTCTCGTGGTCGTAACCCCGAAGCTGGTCTCGAATGCCGACTTCAAAGGCATCGCTATTTCCTGAAGCCGGATCTCCCTGACCTGAAGTTTTCCCATGGATATCCCCAACGATTATCTTTGCTCGAACTGGCCGATCGTTTTCTGCCGGAGAATGTACATTCCGGTCTTTCCGCCCCCGAGCACGTAATCCGTAACGATAAATCCCTTTTCCAGAGCCTTTGTAAAACTGCGTCGCGTCTTTTCCCTCCAGAGCCTCGCCAGATCGAGATCGTCGCGCTCGATGTCTCCGATATTCGTCGGGATCTCGATCGCAATGAAATCATCTTCGCCGTTCGCCGGACCTTCTGTTTGGCTCAAGTCCTCCAAAGCAGCCGAAGCTGTCTTTCGTTCCGCACTCCTTCGCTCTTCGCCCGGAGTTTTGCGGCTCAGCATCCCGATCACCCTCGGGCTCTCGATCAGCCACGTGACAAGAAGCCGGTCGGTGCCCGTCCTGTGAAGGAAGCTTGTGGCGTCGCTGCCGTAGAAGTTGACCTTATAGGTATCGGCGAGGACGCCCAGCTTGTTGAAATTGAAATGAGCGTTCAGCGACTGCAGAGGGTCGAACGTCCAGGTGATCCTGTCCGCAAGCCCGTCATCGCGGACCCGCTTGAGCTGTTCGATCTTCAGCTCGTAACCAAGGTCCCTGTTCCTGTACGCAGGGTCTACAGCCAGCATATGCGAATGGTGGACGAGCCGGCGGTTCAAATGCCCGTAGAACCCGTAAGCGAATCCCACTAGCCGCTCGTCGTCGAACGCACCGATGAGAGATCCTCCGACGTGCTTTACAGCGGCAAGCTGTGTGACGGGAACGATCTCCAGATCTTCGACGCCCCAGGCGGTTCTCTGCATTTCCACGACCGCCTTCAAATCGCCGATCGATTCGATATCGCGGTACTTGATGCTAGTCGTGTTGGCAGTGGAAGTCATCAGCTGAGGCATATTGAGTAAAGCCGTCTTCAAAACAAGTTGTGCGGTCTTTCGTATGTCCGCGACATCTACTGGGTATCGCTGTACCAGCGGCTGCTTGCGGCGTACTCCTCTTCAGATTCCCTCAGGTATCGGAGCGACCTTTCCGACTGGCAATGGGCGCTTGCCACCAGGATCGCGTTTATCGCCGCGACAGGCGCCACATAAGAATCGAGGAAAGACGTGCGAGCGATCGTGGCCACAAGATATGTGTCGCAGTACTTTGCGACCGGCGTTGCGTCGCCGTTGGTTATGCCGAAGGTCGGGATCTTTCTTCTGGACGCGCTTTTCACCGCCTCGATCGTTTCCCTCAGCCCGCGGCCGAAGCTTATGGCGATCAGAAGGTCGTCCGGCGTCATTATCTTCAGCCTGTTCTGGACCACGCCGCTGCTTCCGGTCGGGGCCTCAGCGCTGTAGCCGAGCCTGACGAGACCGTACGCGAGCGAGTTCGCGAGCGACGCGGCAAAGTCGATACCTATCACGACGACCGTGCGCGAGGCGTTGATCCGGTTCGCAAGGTCGGCGATCATGTCCGGATCGAGGCCGGCGCGCAGTTTGTTAACATTCTCCACATCCTTGTCTACGCTCAGGATTATCCTGTCGGTCACGCTCAGGTGTGTCCGCTCGGCGGCGCGCATTGAAGAATAAGGAGTGATCTGAGTGACGAAGTGCTCACGAAGATCTTGTGCGAAATCGGCAAATTTCTCGTAGCCGAGAGCCTGGACCGTACGAATGATCGTCGCCGCGTGAACGTCGTAGCGTTCGCTCATCTCTCTCGAGGACAGGTAATAGGTCTCGTCCGCTTCGTCCAGGATCTGCCTGAGGAGTTTTCTCCTGCTTCCGCTGAGCGAGTCCTGCATCTTCAGGAATCTCGAAGCCAGCCTCGTCGAATTCGGCGAGTTGAACTCGGCCCGCTTCCCGTTAGCCCCATCCGCAATGACAGGGGTTTCGGGTGAAGAGGGTTGTGCGGTCCCGTCTTCGTGCCCGTCTGCGGAGTTCCTGCCTATGCGTTCCTTCTTGTTCATTCCTGCCTGCGTCCGACCCTGCCGGCTTCGCTGTTCCGGGGCCCGTCTTTATTGCTGTTCAATTCTCGACGGGGGTATGTTCCCGGAAAAGGAAACCCCGACAATGATGCAATAGAGCGTGTATAGTAAAGCAAACTTTCAAAGAACGCAACAGTTGTTGCGTATAAGTGGCGGCACCGGCATCGGTACTCCGCATAGTCGCAACTGCCTTGTAAGATACACTGTGTAATGCATTTAGATGGACTTAGGTATCTGATCTATAGTGTCCTTCCGGGTGGAAAAATTGGAAAAAATGCAACGTGCGGTGCGATTTGTTGACAAGATGCATCAATTCGTGTAGAACGGTGAAACAATTTTCAATCAGGTCACGCCTGAGCTTCAGAAAAAGCACTTGCAGCAAACCACTTCAGGATCCTTTGGGGATCCCAACGCCGCGTCACAGTTCTGTTCATGAGGAGACAAGTTATGAATGCGATCACCAGTTTTTCGATCCCGGAAGAAAAGGCGGGCGATGAGGGACCACGGTCCGCTCGTCGTACACGCACCCAACGGGCGCTTTCTCTGCTCTTGCCGCTTATCATCGCTTTGATGTTCACGGCCAACGCCGCCGCACAGACGACGACGTCCTCGATCGAGGGAACAGTCACTGACCCGACCGGCGCGGTCATCTCGGGAGCGACCGTTCGCGTGGCCGCCGACACTCTCGCGACGGAACGGACGACAACAACCAACTCCGAAGGCGTCTACAGGCTTGCGGCGCTTCCCGCGGGCAACTACACGGTCACCGTGGAGCAGACCGGGTTCTCGACCAGCACTTCGAGGTTCGAGCTTCTGCTCAACCGGACCGCCACGGTCAATTTCCAGTTGCAGGTGGGTCAGGTCGGCGGAGAGGTGGTCGTAACCGATACGATCCCTCTGATCGAGAGCACGACGTCCTCTACCGGATCAACGGTCACGCCCAGGGAGATCCAGGAACTTCCGGTGAACGGCCGCGAGTATCTTGACCTTCTTCAGCTTGTGCCAGGCGTGGCGATCAACCGCCAGTCGGGCGGCGACAATGCCAACCCCGTACTCGGCGAACGCAGCGGCAACAACAACTTCTTTATTGACGGACACCCGAACAAGGACACCGTCGAGGGCGGACCCGCTGCCCCGTTCAATCAGGAAACCATCGCCGAGTTTCAGGTGCTGACTACAGGTTACAAGGCGGAATTCGGACAGGCATCCGGCGCGATCATCAATGTGATCACCAAAAGCGGCGGGAACGAATTCCACGGTGTTGCCTCGTTCTTCCACCGCAATGACGCGTTCGACTCTGTGAACTCGCTCGATGAGACGGTGACCGAGCCGACCTACCTTCGCAGATATAACTACAGCATCGCGGGCGGCGGCCCGATCATTAAAGACAGGTTCTTCTTTTTTGGTTCGGCCGAACGCATAACTGAAGATCGCGGGATCGACTTCAAGTACCCGGATTTGGGAGATTCAGTAGGCGCTCAGACCGTTCTCAATCTTCTCCGCAGCCAGGAGGAACCGCTTGACGTCCCGCGCGAGACCCGCGGAACACGACTGTTCCTGAAGCTGAACCAGCAGTTCTCACGCCATCAGCTGGTCCAGGAAGTGAACTATACGAATGAGAATACGAAGGGGTCAGGATCTGGCGTACCGACCTCCAGGCGTAGCAGCGGCGCCCGATCGCTCCTGCTCGGGTTCGGCGATACTATGCTTCTCGGCGACCTCGGCAATCCGTGGATCGTGACCCTCCGTGGATCTTACCGCAGCGAGCCTTACGACAACGCGCCGTTCTATCCGGAGTTTACGTGCTCACCATTGCTCAACGCTTTTCCCGAACAGCAAATATCTCCACCATCCTGCCAGTTCTTCAGCCCTCTTCCGTCAATCTCGTTTGGTACAGCGACTACTCCTTCCAATACTCACCAAAAATACACGTCGGTCATTGCGAATGTGAACAAGCTGTACGGCGACCACGACTTCAAGTTCGGGTGGCAGTTCCTTCGCACGAAAGTGGACGGATTGGAATCGACGACCTTTACAAACCAGCTGTTTGCCACAATCGATGACTACGTCAGCCTTGGTCCTGTCAACAGCGGGATCTTTCTCCTGCTCGACGCCGGCGGTCCCACTCCCGAGGCAAACGAGGTCCACCTGAACAACTACTACAACGGATTCTATTTCCAGGACGACTGGAAAATACTAAATAACCTGACGGTCAATCTGGGAATCCGCTATGACCACGATTCGGAATTCGAAGCCGACAAGAACTTCTCTCCCAGGCTTGGAGTGGCCTGGGCGGTGGATCCAAAAACGATCATTCGCGGCCACTACGGAAGGTTCTACGACCAGTTCCGCCTCGGGCTTGCGAGCCAGGTTCCCGCTTTTGGCGGGGCCGACCGCCGCGTGCTTCAATCGCTTTATTTCCCCCGAGGGTTTTACGGATCGCCCAGCCTCGTAATAAACCTCGCCTTCTTGTCCGGCCTTCCGGGGCCCTGCGTTTCGAATCACTTGACGGACGCGCAGATCCAATCAATGGGCGCCACTTGTCCCATAGGTGGAGGCCCGATGGTCGGGGTCGACCGCCTCAACAGCGTCGTGGCACCGGGCAATCAACCCGTTCCGGCGAACACGGTGATAAACATAAGCAATGTCCAGCAGCTAACCGGCCTGACGCCGTCGCAGTATCTGACCCAGGCAGCCGCGGCGATCGGACAGCCTGACGGATATTTCGAGTGGGGCGCGTTCGGCGTGTTAAACAACCCGATCATCCCGCCTGCCGCCTCCCCGGTCGCTGTTGACCAGACGTTCGCCACGCCGCATACCGACGGCTTCAGCATAGGCGTTCAGCGCGAACTGGCTGACGATATGGTCTTCGAGGCCACATACCATCACCGCGATATCAGGAACCTCCTCGGGATAAGGATCAGCAACCTGGCATTCCGTTCGAGGGTTGCAGGGATCGGCAGAAGCTTCGATCCTCCGGGCGCGGGCGAGCTGCCTACGTTCGGTCCCTATTATGAAGGCAAATACGACGGCCTGGTCCTGAGCTTCAACAAGCGGTTCAGCCGTCGGTTCCAGGTCGGCGCGAACTACACTTACGCAAAGGCGACCGACAACTCGCGAGGGATCAACGCCACGCCGACTGACAACTGGGTCGGAGTTGTTCCTGTCGTCACCGAGCCGTGCCCGGCGAGCAATCCCGGCTGTACGCCCCAGACCAACGCCAACGGCCCGTTCACGAGCCGGAACGGCAACCTTGTACAGGAGGCCGGGACGTTCTGGAACGGACCCGATCTTGACAAGGGACCTTCGAGTCTGGCTCTGGACCACATTTTCCAGGTCAACGGCATCGTGACGCTTCCGTATCAGTTCCAGATCGGAGGTATCTTCCGTGCTCAAAGCGGATTTCACTTCAGCCGGTTCGACACTCAGAACCGCGATCCGGACGGCAACTCCAATTTCAACGGAATTGACTTCACGGCGGGAAGGAACGCGTTCACTGCGCCTGCCTTTGTGAACCTCGACATGCGTTTCTCAAAGATCTTCAACTTCGGCGAAAGGGTCAAACTGGAGCTTCTGTTCGAGTTCTTCAACTTACTGAACCGGCAGAATCCAGCTGCGGTCCAGAACCGGGACGATGTCCCGACTGAGCCTTTCAACTCCATTACGCAGGTACTGCCGGGACGCGAAGGCCAGTTCGGGGTCAGGGTTACTTTCTGATCCCGGTCTGACCGGTAATTGAACGATCAATCGGGGCCTGGACTTTGTTCGGGCCCTCTTTTCGGAATCGACAAGAAAATGAGAACACGCCTGCTTGCCTTCCTTTCTATCTTCATCATCGCCCTTTCGGGGTCTGTCCTCGCGCAAGGCACACGGCTCCTGCGCCAGCCTTCAATCAGCCGCGACCTGATCGCGTTCGCGTACGCCGGCGACATCTGGACAGTGCCGAGGGCCGGCGGCCGGGCGCGCCGCGTCACCGCGACTCCGGGCGTAGAGAGCAATCCCTACCTCTCTCCCGACGGATCGCAGATCGCATTCACGTCGACGATCTCCGGCAACACTGATGTTTACGTGATCCCTTCGGCGGGCGGGAGTCCGGTCCGCCTCACGTATCACCCGGCGGACGACCGCGCGCGCGGGTGGAGCCCCGACGGCAGAAGTGTCCTTTTTGCGTCGGTCAGGACAAGCGCGCCTCAACAGGCGTACAACCAGCTCTGGACGATCGGCCTCGACGGCGGACTGCCTTCGATGGTCCCCGTCCCGAGGGCCGCGACGGGCGCGTATTCTCCCGACGGCCGAAGGATCGCCTTTGAAGAGATCCAGACCAACTTTGTCCCGGCCTGGGAAGACGCGAGCTTCTGGCGCCATTACAGGGGCGGCCGGACCCACCCGATCTCGGTGATCGATCTTGCCAACGCATCCGTCGTAAAGGCGCCCTGGAACAACAGCAACGACAGTTCGCCTATGTGGATCGGCGACACGGTGTATTTCGTGTCCGACAGAAGCCACACCGCGAACCTGTTCTCCTGGAAGGTCGGTTCCGGCGGTGTCGAACAGCTGACCCGGCACAACGACTTCGACATAATGAACGCCTCCGCGGGATCCGACGCGATCGTCTATGAGCAGGCGGGATTCATTCATCTCTTCGATACGAAGTCGGGACGCGCTACGAGGCTGAACATAGAAGTTACGGGCGACCTACCCTGGGCGCGCCCGCAGTTCAAGAAGGCCGGCCCGATGATCCGCAACGCGGCCCTTTCGCCGACCGGCGTGCGCGCCGTGTTTGAAGCGAGAGGCGACATCTTTACGGTTCCCGCCGAAAAGGGCGATTTCCGGAATCTCACGCAGAGTTCCGCGAACCACGACCGAAGCCCCGCCTGGTCGCCCGACGGCTCGAAGATCGCCTGGCTTTCGGACGCGTCCGGCGAGTATCAGCTGGTCCTCGGTGATCCTTCCGGGATCGGAGCCCCGAAGGTGATCGGCCTGCCGACGAAGGGGTTCTATTCGGAGCCCGCCTGGTCTCCGGACGGAACCAAGATCCTGCTTCAGGACAATCACAGGAACATATGGGTGATCGAGACGGAATCCGGCGCCGCTTCAAAGGTCGATACCGACAGATATCCCGACCCGTTCCGGAACACGGAGACCTCCTGGTCGCCCGATTCTAACTGGATCGTTTACACAAAGAACCTGCCCAGCCACCTCCGCGCCGTATTCCTGTATTCGCTCTCCGACAAGAAGTCGTACCAGGTGACGGACGGCCTGGCAGATTCGGTCTCTCCCGCATTCGACGCGGGAGGGAAGTACATATATTTTCTCGCGAGCACGGACTACGGTCCAAGCACGGGTTGGCTCGAGATGAGCTCCGTCGACCGGCCGGTCAGAAGGTCCGTGTATCTTGCCGTCCTTTCCGCTGACGAGCCTTCGCCGCTTCTCCCCGAATCCGACGAAGAGCCCGCGCCGAAAGGCTCTCCGGATGCCGCCGCGAAGCCGAAAGAAGGCGGCGACCAGGGCTCGAAAGCTGTAAAGATCGATCTTGAAGGGATAAGCAAGCGGGTAATCTCGCTCGATCTTCCTCCGAGGAACTACAACTCGCTCGCCGCGGGCCCCGCCGGCAGCTTCTTCTTCCTTGAGCCGCCCGCCAACGGCGGAGGCGGAGCCCGGCTGCACAAGTACACGGTCGCGGCGAGGAAGGCGATGCCGTTCCTAGAAGGCGTCAGCGCTTACTGGGTGTCCGGCGACGGGAAGAAGCTTCTCTACAGGTCCGGGCCCAGGTTCGGGATAGTCGGCACGGCGGCTCCAGCCAAGCCCGGCGACGGCGCGTTGAACGTGTCGGAGATGGAGATGCGGGTCGATCCGAAGGCCGAGTGGGCGAACATTTACCGCGAGACGTGGCGGATTCAGCGAGAGTTCTTCTACGACGAGGAAATGCACGGCGCCGACTGGGACGCCATCTACCAGAAGTACCTTCCTCTTCTTGCCGACGTGGGCCATCGCGCCGACCTCGGATACATCATCGCGATGATGGGCGGCGAGCTGACCGTCGGGCATTCGTACCTGACCGGAAGCGGCGACGTTCCGTCCGACACGCCGGTCCAGGTGGGACTGCTCGGAGCGGACCTGGCGCTTGAGAACGGCCATTACCGGATCAAGAAGATCTACGACGGCGAGAACTGGAACCCGGGGCTCGAGGCGCCGCTCAGCGCTCCGGGCGTCAACGTCAAGGAAGGCGACTACATTCTCGCGGTGAACGGCAGGAAACTCGCCGCGCCTACGAACCCCTATTACCTCTTTGAAGGAACCGCCGGCCGCCAGACGACGATCCGCGTCAACGGTTCGCCGACCGAAGAGGGCTCGAGGCTCGTGACGGTCGTTCCCGTTTCCAACGAGAACCAGCTGAGGACGCGCGCGTGGGTCGAGAGCAACCGGAGGATAGTCGACCGGCTTTCGAACGGCCGACTCGCCTACGTCTGGCTTCCGAACACGGGCGGCGCGGGGTACACGTACTTCACGCGATACTTCTATTCACAGCAGGAACGAGAGGGCGCCGTCATCGACGAGCGCTATAACCAGGGCGGGATGGTCGCCGACTACATAGTCAACGAGCTTGAGCGCAAGCCTATGGGCTTCTTCGCGCTTCGCGACGGAGACCCGACGACCTCGCCGCTCGCGGGGATCTACGGCCCGAAGGTGATGCTGATCAACGAATCCGCCGGCTCCGGCGGCGACGCTTTGCCGTTCATGTTCAGGCTCCGCAAGATCGGGCCGCTTGTCGGCACCCGCACATGGGGCGGCCTGGTCGGAACGCTCGGATTCCCGCCGACCATAGACGGCGGAGGTATCACGGCGCCGAACCTCGCTTTTTACAATCTGGACGGCGAATGGGACGTCGAGAACATAGGCGTCGCTCCGGATGTCCCGGTCGAGTACTCGCCCTCGGCGGTCCGGGAAGGCCGCGATCCGCAGCTCGAGAGAGCGGTTCAGGAAGCGATGAAACTGCTTGAGAAAGGAGGCTTCAAGAAGGTGCCCAGGCCGGCTCCGATCGACCGCGTTTCGCCTCCAAGGGGCAACTAGTCCTGCGACAGCCAAAGGCTGAACAACGATGAACTACGAAAGTATCAGAAAGGTCGGTAGCGCCGCGGCGGGTCTTTTGCTCGTTCTCGCGGCGCTCGTATTCGCGGCTCCTCAAGGGATCGTTGCGCAGGACGCTCCGGCACCGTACGCCAAGTCCGAGTCGATGGTGCCGATGCGCGACGGGGTCCGGCTGTTCACACGGGTCTTCACTCCGACCGACACCGACGAGAAGCAGGCGATACTGATGATCCGCACTCCGTACGGGATCGGCGAAACGACCCCCGAGCAGATCGCGAGAATACTCGCCGACCTGGTCCCCGACAGGTACATCATCGTCCAGCAGGACATACGCGGCCGGTTCAAGTCCGAAGGTCAGTTCGTGATGCTCCGCCAGCCAAGGGACCGCAGCGACAACTCGGCGATCGATGAAAGCACGGACACGTACGACACGATCGAATGGCTCCTAAAGAACACGAACAGTAACGGAAGGGTGGGGATCGCCGGGACAAGCTACGGAGCCTGGCTCGCGGTGATGGCGATGCTCGATCCGCATCCGGCGCTCAAGGCGATCGTCCCGCAGGCATCGCCCGCCGATATGTGGATCGGCGACGACTTTCACCACAACGGGGCGTTCCGCCTGAGCTACGGGTTCGAGTTCACGTACATGATGGAGTCTTCGAAGGAGATGACAAACCCTGCGAATGTCATCGACAACTACGACGTGTACGAGTGGTACCTGAAGCTCGGGCCGCTCTCGAACGTAGACAAGAAGTATCTTCACGGGAAGTATCCGACCTGGAACGACTTCGTCAACCACCCGGACTACGACGCCTTCTGGAAGAGGCAGGCGTTCGCGCCCTGGCTGAACCGCGTCACCGTACCGACATTGAACGTCGCAGGCTGGTGGGACCAGGAAGACTTTTACGGCCCGATCAAGATCTACGAGCTGCTCGAACGCCACGACGCCAACAACCAGAATTTCCTCGTCGTGGGCCCCTGGAACCACGGGGGATGGTCGAGAGCCGACGGCAGCAAGCTCGGCCCGATCGATTTCGGGAGCAACACGTCGGCGTATTTCCGCGACGAGATACGCGCGCCGTTCCTAAGGCACCACCTCAAAGGCGCTCCGGCTCCGGACCTTGCGGAGGCGCTGACCTTCAGGACGGGAAGGAACGAATGGGTCAAACACAAGGCCTGGCCGCCGAGAGAGGCCATCGAGGATAAGAAGCTGTATTTTCGCGAGGACCGCGGTCTTTCGTTCGAAGCGCCGGGTACGTCCGGAGACGGATATGACAGTTACATCTCGGACCCCGACAATCCGGTCCCGTACCGCGCGAGGCCGATCCCTCTGCGAGCCGGCTGGAGCACCTGGCTTGTAGACGACCAGAGGTTCGCGACGAACAGGCCCGACGTGGTGACGTGGGTGACGGACCCACTGGAAGAGGACGTGGTGATCTCCGGCAAGGTGATCGCAAACCTCTTCGCCTCGACGACGGGGACCGACAGCGACTGGATCTTCAAGCTGATCGACGTCTATCCGGAAGATTACGAGGCCGATCCGGCGCTCCGCGGCTATCAGCTGATGATCGCCGGCGACGTCTTCCGCGGCCGTTACAGGAACAGCTTCGAGAAACCGGAGCCGATCCCTGCGAACACGGTCCAGCTGTACCAAATACCGTTCCCCGCGAACGACCTCGTGTTCCGAAAGGGCCACAGGATAATGGTCCAGGTCCAGAGCAGCTGGTTCCCCGTGATCGACAGGAATCCGCAGACATTCGTCCAGAACATATTTAAGGCTACCGAATCCGACTTCCGGACCGCGACCCAGAGGATCTACCGGTCGGGCCGAAATGCCTCGCACATCGCAGTCCCGGTCGAGACAGCGCCCTGACGCGAGGCTTTTTGATAGGCAGATCCGGAGACCCGATCGCTTCGCGCGATAGATCGAATTGCCGGGAGGCATCAGTTGAAGGCTGTTTGAAAGGTAGTTCCAGATACCTTTTCTGATCGCTTTGCGGGATTGATTCAGTTGCCGAAGGACATCAGTTGCCCCCGGCTTTAGCCGGGGGGGCAGCTGCGAAACTAATTTTTGGGGCTTTAGCCCCAACAAGTGCCGGCTGAAGCCGGCGAAATGATCTGTCGGCCGCTTCGATCCCCCCGCTGAAGCGGGGCGGCAACTGATCGTTACTTACAGTTCGCGAGACGGCTCACATAACTGATCGAAATAATGATGACAGCTTCCAAAACCTTTATGAACAATCGTCGAGTCCCCGGGCCGGGGCTGTTTCTGGCCATCGCCTTCCTCATTTTGGCGTCGTTTTCCGGAGCCGCTTCCGCCCGCGCAGTCGCCGTCGACAAGCTCGCGCCGGAACTCGAGCCCGAGATAAGGCGGATGATGATCGAAGGCAAGATCCCTTCGTGTACGGTCGCGCTGATCGAAGGCGACAAGGTTATCTGGACCGGCGCGTACGGCGAATCGAACCTATGGGCGCGCACGCCGGCCGCGACGGAAACGGTCTACCTGATCGGATCGACCTTTAAGGCGATGTCCACCGTCGCTCTGCTCAAGCTTATGGAAGAAGGGAAGTTCAAGCTGGACGATCCTGTATCGAAATACCTGGACTTCAAGATTCCCGGCGACGAACCGTCCAACCCGGTCACGTTCCGTCATCTGTTCACGCACACATCGGGCCTCACCGGCGATTTCGGAGCGATCCCGGTCTGGAACAACGGCGCGACGATGGACCTGGATACGTACGTGAGGACGCAGCTGAAGGTCGAACATCCGCCGATGACGAAGGTCGAATACTCGAATCCCGCGTTTACATTGATCGGTTATCTTGTCGAGAAGCTCTCGGGAGTTCCTTACAAGCAGTACATCCAGCAGAACGTGTGGGACCCGCTCGAAATGAAGAGCACGGCTTTCGATCCGACTCCGGACATGGACCAGCGCCTTTCGGTCCCGTACGTGGTTAACCCGCAGACCGGAGCCCAGGTTCCCGCAACGAGGATCAGGGCGGCGGTCTATCCCGCCGGAATCACGTACGGCACGATCCTCGACCAGGCGAACTGGATGATAATGAACCTCAACGGCGGGGTCTTCAAAGGCAAGCAGGTGATCAAGACCGAGACGCTCGAGCAGATGCACACTCTTCAGTACGACCAGTTCAAGGGCGGCGTCGAGGGCATATGGGGCAACGAGACCGCCGGCTTCGGCCTGACCTGGTGGTCGCAGGTCCGCAACGGAGACCACTACTTCGCCCACAGCGGCAGCCTCGCAGGTTACACCGCGTACCTGCTCGGAAACAAGGACCGCAAGTACGGATTCGCGATCCTGACGAACGGCCACCGGGCGCACCCGCACCTCTTCAAGCTTGGCGACCGGGCGATCGACCTCATGATCAAGCATTCCGGGGACGAAAAGCAGGCTTCGGCCGCGAGGGCAGATAGATGAGAGAACGTGTTTCAAAGATATTGTCCGTGGCGCTCGCCGCGCTGCTTGTCCTGAATGTCCTTGTGCTGCCCGCTGCGGCACAGAACGGCGCCGCCGAATACGATATCGTGATCCGGAACGGCCGCGTGCTGGACGGGGGCGGTAATCCGTGGATCGCGGCCGACGTCGCGATCAAAGATGGCAAGTTCGTGAAGATCGGCGTCGTCAGAGGCAAAGGCAAACGCGAGATCGACGCGACCGGAAGATACGTCACGCCGGGATGGATCGATATGCTCGACCAGTCCGGGGGCGTCCTCGCGCGCAACGGGCTCGCCGAAAGCAAGCTGATGCAGGGGATCACCACGGGCATCGCCGGCGAAGGCGGAACGCCGGTTCCGGCTGAAGAACTTGCCGCGTACTTCGCGAAGCTCGAATCGGACGGCATAAGCATGAACTTCGGGACCTCGTTCGCCGAAAGGCAGGCAAGGGTCGCGGTTCTTGGTCCGGACGACAAGGACCCGAACGCCGAAGAGCTCGCGAAGATGGGCGCGATCGTCGAAGAGGCAATGAAGGCGGGCGCGTTGGGCATCACGACAGCTTTGATCTACCCTCCCGCCAGCTATGCCGAGACAGAAGAGCTGATCGCGATGGCGAAGGTCGCCGGAAAATACGGCGGCTTCTACTCTAGCCACATACGCGGCGAGGGAAAGGAGCTGATCGAGGCGATCGAAGAAGCGATCGAGATCGGTGAAAAGGCAGGGGTTCCGGTCGAGGTCTTCCATCTGAAGGCGGCCTACCAGCCCGGCTGGGGCACGCTGATGACGAAGGCCGGAGAGACCATCGAGGCCGCGAGAAAACGGGGCGTCGACGTCACCGCGAACATGTACCTGTACGAGGCCGGCGGAACGGGGCTGACTGCAGTGATCCCGGCGTGGGCGTCGGACGGCGGCAGGGACAAGCTAATGGAGCGCCTGCGCGATCCCGCGATCCGCGAGCGCCTGAAGAAAGAGATCGAGACCGGATCGCCAGGCTGGTGGAACATTGTCGAGGCCGCGGGCGGTTGGGAGAACGTGCTTCTCGTCTTCGCCGGGAACGAGGAGAACAAGAAGTTCGAGAACAAGAACATCGCCGAGATCGCCAAGGAATGGAACAAGCACCCGGCTGACGCGGCATTCGACCTGATCCTCCAGGGCGAGGGCAGGGTTTCGGCGCTCTATTTCATGATGTCCGCGTCGGATATCGAAATGGCGGTGAAGTTCCCCTGGACAAGCCTCGGGAGCGACGCGGCGGCGTCCGCAGAGATGCCCGATCCCGAAACGGTCGGAATGGGCCATCCGCGAGGCTACGGTAACTTCCCCAGGCTGATCGCGCATTATGTGCGGGAGAAGAACGTGATCTCTTTGCCGGAAGCGGTAAGAAAACTCACGTCCTGGCCGGCGACACGTATGCGGATCCCCTCGCGCGGGCTGATCAAGGAAGGCCTCTGGGCGGACGTCGTGATCTTCGATCTCGAAACGATAAACGACACCGCCACGTACGAGCACCCGTACAGGCGTCCGACCGGGATCGACTACGTACTCGTGAACGGCACGGTGGTGATGGAGAAGGGCAAGCACACCGGCGCGAGGCCCGGAAAGGTGATCTACGGGCCCGGCAGGCAGATGCCGTAAACCGCTTCACAACAACAGATAAGTGATCGAGAAATCCTGCAAACCGAGCTTCCTAAGCATTCCGCGTCTGATCCGCGGCGGCGTTCTTCTGATCGCCGTTCTTGCGCTTTTCGCGGCGCCTCTCTTCGCGCAGGAGTACGATGTCGTCATACGCAACGGGCGCGTCCTGGACGGAGCGGGCAATCCCTGGATACTTGCGGATGTAGCGATCAAAGACGGCCGGTTCGCGAGGATCGGGACGGTCGAAGGAAAGGGCAAGGTCGAGATCGACGCAACCGGAAAATATGTTTCGCCGGGCTGGATCGATTCGATGGACCAGTCCGGTTCGGTCCTTCCGCAGAACGGCCTCGCTGAGAACAAGCTGTTTATGGGGGTCACGACCGCGATCGGGGGCGAGGGCGGGACGCCGGTTCCCGTGGACCAGATCGGCGAGTACTTCAAAGGCCTTGAGACAAGCGGCATCAGCATAAACTTCGGGACCTATTTCAGCGCCACCCAGGCCAGGGTCGCCGTGCTCGGGATGGACTCGAGGGCACCGAACGCGGGAGAGCTCGAGCGTATGAAGGCGATCATCGAGAAAGCGATGAAGGCCGGCGCAATGGGAATGACGACCGCGCTTATCTATCCGCCTTCTAGCTACGCCAAGACCCCGGAGCTGATCGAGCTGGCGAAGGTAACCGGAAGATACGGCGGCATCTACGCCACTCATATGCGAGACGAGGGCAAGGGCCTGGTCGGTGCGGTCGAAGAGGCGATCGAGATCGGCGAAAAGGGCGGCCTTCCGGTAGAGATCTTTCACCTCAAGGCGGCATACCAGCCCGGATGGGGCCGGCTGATGCGCGAAGCGGGCGAAGCGATCGAGCGTGCGCGAGGGCGCGGGGTCGATGTCGCGGCGGACATTTATCTGTACACCGCCGGCGGGACGGGGCTCGAGGCAACGATACCTTCGTGGGCATTCGAAGGCGGCGTCGCAAAGCTCGTCGAACGACTGAACGATCCGGAGATCAGGGCGCGCCTAAAACGAGAGATCGTCGAGGGATCGCCCGGCTGGTGGAACATCGTCGAGGCGTCGGGCGGCTGGGAAAACATCATTCTGGTCAATGCGCGGAACGAGGAAAACGCGAAGTTCGAAGGAAAAAGCATCGCGGCGATCGCCAAGGAACTCGGGAAAGAGCCCGCCGACACGGCTTTCGACCTCGTGCTTCAGGGCACCGCAAGGGTTTATGCGCTCTACTTCATGATGAGCGAGGACGATGTGATCACCGCGCTCAAGTTTCCCTGGACAAGCATAGGGAGCGATGCCGGCGCGGCGCTAAAACCGGGCGAGGTCGACACGCTCGGCCTGCCGCACCCGCGCTCGTACGGCAACCATCCTCGGCTTATCGCGCGCTATGTACGCGAGAAAAAGGTGATAAGCCTTGAGGAAGCGATCAGGAAGATGACCTCCTGGCCGGCGACCCGGCTTCGGATCCCCGAAAGGGGCCTGATCAAGGAAGGAATGTGGGCGGACGCGGTGATCTTCGATTACGAGAAGATCAACGATCGCGCGACCTTCGAAGAGCCGCTACTGAGCCCGGTCGGTATCGACCGAGTGCTCGTGAACGGAACGGTTGTCGTCGAGAACGGAAAGCACACGGGCGCGAAGCCCGGAAAGGTTATATACGGGCAAGGGAAGCAGGACTGACAGCGATGCGCCGCGTCGGGGGCGAGAGCCCGGTGCGGCGTACGCAATTTCATACCAAAAGGCGGAACTGAAATGAAAAAAACTGCGGCTCTTGCGGCCTTACTTCTTTTACTCCTGGCATCATTCCCCGGCCAGTCCCCGGAACCAACGCCCGCGGCGGAAGCGACGCCGGAGGCCGGATCCGCTCCCGAGGCTCAGGCGGAAGGCGAAGAGGCTCCTTCGCCGGCCGACAAGCTCACCGCCGCGGATCTCGACGCCTTCTTCGAAGGCATTCTCCCGGCGCAACTCGAACGCGAGAACATCGCCGGCGCGACCGTTTCTGTCGTTCGCGACGGAGAGGTGATCTTCGCGAAGGGATACGGCTACGCGGACGTGAAGGCGCGCAAGCCGGTCGACGCGGAGAAGACGCTGTTCCGCCCGGGCTCGATCTCGAAGCTCTTCACGTGGACGGCGGTGATGCAGCTCCACGAACAGGGCAAGCTGGACCTCGACAAGGACATCAACGAGTACCTCGATTTCAAGATCCCGGAAGCGTTCGGCAAGCCGATAACGATGAAGCACATCCTGACGCACACTCCAGGCTTCGAGGAGGCGGTCAAGGACCTGTTCAAGACGCAGGCGGGCGAGCTGAACCTGGGCGAATATCTCAAGACCCACGTTCCGAACCGCATCTTCCCGCCGGGTACCGTTCCGGCGTACTCGAACTATGGGACCGCGCTGGCGGGATACGTGGTCGAGAGGATCTCCGGCAAGCCGTTCAACGACTACGTGGCGGACAACATTTTCAAGCCGCTCGGCATGGATCGCTCGACGTTCGTCCAGCCGCTTCCGGAAGAGATCGCGGGCGATATGTCGAACGGCTACAGGCTCGCTTCGGACGTCGAGACCGTTTCGTTCGAGGTGGTGGTCCCGTTCCCGGCCGGAAGCCTTACGAGCTCCGCGACGGATATGGCGAAGTTCATGCTGGCTCACCTCAACGGAGGAAAGCTCGGCGACGCGCAGCTCCTGAAGCCCGAAACGACCGAGCTTATGCACAGCCGCCTGTTCGCGCTAGACGACAAGGCGAACGCGATGGCCCACGGTTTCTACGAGGAATCGCGCAACGGGCTCCGGATCATAGGCCACGGCGGCGACACGATCGCATTTCACAGCGATCTTCACCTGATACCCGAGAAGAACCTGGGCTTTTTCATTTCCTACAACAGCGGCGGAAAGGGCGAGGTGTCCGGCAGGTCGATCATCTGGGAGACCTTCCTCGACCGCTATTTCCCGTACGAACCCGAAGAGAAGACCTACGAAAACGCCGAGGCGGACGCGCAGGCGGTCGCCGGAAAATACATGGTCAGCCGACGGAGCGAGCATTCTTTCCTTCGCGTCGCCGCGGTGCTTGGCGAAGCTACCGTTTCGCCCGCGGGCGAGGGCACGATCACGATCGACGCCTTCACCGAACCGAGCGGACAGCCGATAAAGTTCAAGGCCGTCGAGCCGATGACCTTCCGCGACGTCAACGGCCAGAGCACCGTCATTTTCAAGCCGGATGATGAAGGCAGGATGCAGCTGATAATCCAGTACCCGTTTATGGTCTTCAAGCGGGTCGGGTTCTTCGAGAATTCGGGCATCCTGCTTCCCGTGCTTGGGATCTCGCTCGGGATAATGGCGCTGACGCTGATTCTCGCCCCGATCGCGTGGCTGACACGGCGCAGATACGGCCACAAGCTGGAATACACGAAGTACCAGAAACTCCTTCGCTACGGCGTCTGGGTCGTCTTCGCGCTCGACCTGATCCTCGTGATCGGTCTTGTCTCGCTGGTAACCTACGCTCTTTCGAACATCGATTTCCTGAGCGACCAGGGCAATGTGTGGTTCTTCCTTGTGCAGGGGATCGGGATCATCGGCGCGCTGGGCACGATCCTGGTGCTCTTCAACGCCGTCTATTGCTGGATGATCAAGTGCTCGATCTGGTACCGCCTGCGCGCGGCTCTGTTCGCGCTGTGCTGTATCGGATTCCTATGGTTCGCGTACGTGGCGAACCTGCTGGTGATCAGCTCGACATATTAAACAAATGAAAAAAGAAGAAACGAAAGTATCGAGAAGGACCGCGCTGAAGGGACTGGCGGCGGCGGGCGCCGCGATCGTTGCCGCGCCGATGATCAACCGCGGCAGTTACCGGATCTTTGCCGGATCGGCCGCCGAATATTCGGCGAAAGCGATCGACCTCGTGAACCGCTCGACCGTCATCGACATGCTCTGTGTTTTGACGCTCGATTTCCCGAAGGGCAACAAGTGGATGGCCGATCCCGAATCGTTCACCGATGAGGATTTCAAGCCTTACAAAGAGTCGAACATCGACGTGATCCATCCGGCGGTCGGCCTGGGCGGCCCGAACGCTTACGAGACTGCCTTGTCCTTCTTCGCGATGTGGAACGGTTTCATCGCCAACCACGACGATAAATTTATGAGGATCGACAGCGCGGGCGACCTGGGCCGCGTGAAGGCCTCAGGGAAGATGGGCGTATTGCTCGGACTGCAGAATTCCGACCATTTCCGTCGGCCAAACGACGTCGATACCTTCCGCGCGCTGGGGCAGAGGGTCTCGCAGCTTACTTACAACGCGCGGAATATGATCGGGAACGGCTCGACCGAGCGCGTCGACGGAGGGATCTCCGATTTCGGAGTTGCGATCATCGAGCGCATGAACAAGGTCGGAATGGCGGTCGACGTTTCGCACTGCGGCGACAAGACGACGCTGGACGCCTTCGAGATCTCGAAGAAGCCGGTCCTGATAACGCACTCGAATCTTCGAATGTATGCCGGCGGACATCCCCGCACAAAGACCGAGGAGGCCGTCAGGGCGCTCGGGAAGAGCGGCGGCGTGATGGGCATTACCGGGGTGCGTATGTTCGTGAAGGCGAGCGAGCCGACGGACATCGAGGACTGCATCGATCACTTCGAGCAGGTAAAGAGATGGATCGGGCCGGAGCACCTGGGCGTCGGCAGCGACATAGACCTTTACGGCTACGACAAGATGCCGCCCGAGCTGAACAAGCAGTTGCGCGCGGGATACAAGGGCAGTTACGGATTCCGCGAGAAGATCGACATCGAGGGCCTCGACCACCCGAAGCGTATGTACGACCTGACCGAGGGGCTGATACGAAGGGGATTTACCGACCCGGAGATCGAGGGGGTCCTCGGAGGAAACTTCAAGCGGGTTCTTTCCGAGATCTGGAGCATTGACCAGGGACCAGGGACCAAGGACCAGTAAGCGTCACTGTAGGGGCGGGGCTTGTCCCCGCCCACGGCGTACGACGAGCAGTGAGCCGTTTAGCCCCGGCACTCGTGCCGGGGAACGCGTGGCAGTGAGCTGTGAGCCGCGTAGCGGCGGGCAATGAGAACCCGGAGCGCAAGCGACGGGCATAATAAAGTCGGCCGCGGATCGCGCTGATTCCGCGGATTCCTTCCGGATCTGCGTTGATCCGCGAGATCCGCGGCTAATTTCCGAATCAAGAAAATGAAACTCAAACTCATACATCCACGCCTCGCATTGGCTCTCGCGCTGATGCTCCTTTTCATCTCCGCCGCCTTCGCCCAGAACGGAAGCTCGCCGCCCGCCGATCTCGACGCGAAGGTCGCGGAATATATGGAAGCCGCCGTTAAGGTCCACGGGTTCAGCGGGACCGTAATGATCGCCAGGGACGGCAAGCCCGTTTTCAGCAAGGGGTACGGAATGGCGAGCATCGAGCTCGGCGTCCCGAACAAGCCCGAGAGCGTCTTCCGGCTCGGCTCTATCACAAAGCAGTTCACCGGAATTTCCATCGCTATGCTCCAGGAGCGCGGGAAACTGTCGGTGGACGATCCGATCTGCAAGTATTTCGAGGAATGCCCCGACGCCTGGGCGCCCGTGAAGATCTCGCATCTTCTGGCGCACAACTCGGGTATCCCAAGCTACACAGGGTTTCCCGATTTCGCGCGCGACACCATCCTCCCGACCCCTACCGAGGAAATGTACAAGCGGGTCAAGGACAAGCCGCTAGATTTCGCTCCGGGTGAAAAGTTCTCGTACAACAACTCCGGCTATTTCCTTCTGGGGATGATCATCGAGAAGGTCTCCGGAAAGACGTACGAGCAGTTCCTTCAGGAGAACATCTTCACGCCTTTGGGAATGAAGAGCACGGGCTATGACAGCCCGTCGCGGATCATCCCCAACCGGGCGGCGGGATACAAGAGGGAAAGCGGCAGCCTTCTGAACGCCTCGTATATGGACATGTCGGTTCCTTACGCGGCGGGCGCGCTCTATTCGTCGACCGGCGACCTCCTGAAATGGGACCGGGCGCTGTACACCGAAAAGCTAGCCAAGAAAGAGACGCTCGACGCGATCTTCGATACCGGCGAGGCGGATTCGGCGTACAGGTTCGGATGGAACGTCGGCAAGCGATTCGAGAAAAGGGCGATCTCGCACGGCGGAGGTATCTACGGCTTCAGCACAAGCATGACGCGGTTCCCCGAGGACAAGGTCGTGTTCATCGTCCTGAGCAACATCGAGGGCGCGCCTTCAGGCCCGATCGCGAACGCGCTTTCGGCGATCTATTTCGGCCAGAAATACGAGATCCCGGCCGAGCGGAAGACGATCGAGCTCGACGCGAAGGTGCTTGAGCGATACACGGGCAAGTACCAGGTCGGCGAAGGCACCGTGATCAGCATCTCGCTCGAGGACGGCAAGCTGGTCGGCGACCTCGCAGGCCGCAACAGGTTCATCCTTCTGCCGGAGACGGAAGAGAGGTTCTTCTCGAAGGACATCAACATAACCGTCACATTCACGAAGGGCGAGGACGGCAGCATCACCGGCTTTCTGCTTGGGAACACGCCCGCGAAAAAGATCGAATAA